>SVRH01000003.1 GCA_015064925.1 Oscillospiraceae bacterium
GCTTCATTGACGGTCAGAAGATCGGTCAAGCCATTGAAAACATCCTTTCCTCCGCCGACGAGAGCGTCAACACCAAGAAGGCCATCAAGCGACTGGACGATGCCCGTGTAATGCTGCTTTACAAAAACAAAAAGGGCGGTAAGATCTACGAGCTGGAAAATGAAAAGGAAGATCTGCTTGCCCGCGCCCACCGCGCGGAAGAGGACTGCCGTCTGATGGCAGAAAAGAAGAAGCTTCTTTCCGACACCAATGCAACCCTGAAAAAGAACGAGGAGCAGCTGCGCATTCTGGAGGACAAGCTGGCCTACACCGATGCCAGCAGACGTCTGCAGCAGATCGAAAAATCAAAGCAAGCTGAAGAGCAGCTGCAGAACGCCACAGAAGAGCTGGACGACACCGTTGCTTCCCTGCTCCACGGCGATTTTTGCCCCAACAAAGCCTACCTGCAAGCCCTTGAGCGAATGGGCAAGCAGCTCATTCAGATCTCGGAGGAAAAGAAAAAGCTGTCCTCTAAGATCGAAGGCGCCCGCAACGAAGCAGACGCAGAGGAGGTGTGGGCTGACGCAGAAACCATTGCCAAGCTGCACTCCCACCGTCGCAAGTCCGACAAGCTGCGGCTGTGTGCCATTCTGATGCTGCTGCCCGCCGTGATGCTTTGTGCCGTCGGCTTCTTCGCGTCCTTGCTGATCCTGACCATCCCGATTCCCGTTCTGCTGCTGGCGATCTCGGGCGCACTCTTCTTCCTGCAGGCAAGAGAGAAAAAAGCGTTTGACGCCATTCTGCTGCAGCTGGGCGCCGAGGATGAGGAGGCAGCCACCGAGATCATTGCCCTTTGCGCCGCCAAAAACGCCAAGATCGAGGCGGCAAAGCAATCGCTGGCAGAGCTGGAAGCCGAACGGACGGCAGTTGTACAAGCAGAGGCTGCCATGTGGAAGGACGCCATTGCCCTTGCGGCAAAATGGGGCAAAACGCTCACAGATCAGCGCAGCATGGCAGAGCTGATCCGCGAAGCGGAGCTTGCCTGCAACCGACTTGACATGGCAAGCGACGAAAAGCAGCGCTGCGAGCTGGCGTACAAGAATCTGTACACCGTCGCCTCCGAGGAAGAGGTCGCTGCTCTTTCCGAAATCTTGCAAAACGGAGGCACTGAGCTTTCGGGCGAGGACTACACCAAGGCATGTAACAATCGTAAATTCTATCGTCAGACCATCGATATGCTGCAAAAAAGGAAAAGAGAGACCGAGCATCTGCTCATCGAGCTGCGCACCAAGACTGAGATCCCCGAGGATCTGCGCCTGAAGGCCACCGAGCTTGAGGGCAAGATCCGCTCCCTGCGTCTGCGTCACGACGCATATCTGCTCGCCATTCAAAAGCTGACCGAGGCATCTGTGCTCCTTCGCTCCCGTATCACCCCTGCTCTGGCGGGACAGGCGTCCGAGTTCCTCTCGCATACCACCGAAGGTAAGTACCAAAGCGTTGGTGTTGCGGATGATTTCTCCCTCAGCTACAGCGACGGCAACGCCACAAGATCCACCGACTTTCTCAGCTGCGGCACCAAGGATCTGGCTTACCTTGGTCTGCGACTGGGGCTTTCCAAAGCACTTTTTAAGGATGAAGAGATCCCGATGGTGTTTGACGAAAGCTTTGCACGCCTGGACGACCGCCGTCTGGCGACCGTCTTTACCTATCTTGCCGATTTCGCCGCAAAGGGCGGACAGATCCTTCTGATGACCAGCGGCAGACGGGAGCGGAAATACGCCGACGCCATCGGCAATTGCAACGTGATCCAACTGTGAGGTAAAAAACATGAAAATTTGCGTATACGGCGCTTCCAGCAACGAGATCGACCGCCGCTACCTTGACGCGGGAATGCTCCTCGGTGCCGCCATGGCAAAAAGAGGCCACGAATTGGTCTTCGGCGGCGGCAACACGGGCCTCATGGGGGCTGTGGCAAGGGGCGTACATCAAGAGGGCGGACGGGTCATCGGCATTGCCCCCCGCTTCTTCCGCGTGGACGGAGTGCTCTACCCCGACTGCGACGAGTGGATCTACACCGACACCATGCGCTCCCGCAAGGAAAAGATGGAACAGGTTTCGGACGCCTTTCTAGTGACCCCCGGCGGCATCGGCACGCTGGACGAATTCTTTGAGATCTTCACCCTAAGACAGCTGGACCGCCACCACAAGCCCATTGCACTTCTGAACACGGGCGGCTATTTCGATCCCATTTCCCAAATGCTCGAAAGCATGGCAAAGGAACGGTTCTTGGTCGAAAGCTGCCTTGATCTGATCAAGATCACCCCCGATCCCGAAGAAATCCTTGATTTTGTGGAGCAAAATCCCGCAGGGTCGCTGTCGGGCTCGGTACTGAAATTTTTGGAGGACGAGGTATGAAAATATTCGTTTCCGACTACGACGGCACCCTCAACCGCGGCGGCGGGGTCACCGAGCGTGACCTGAAGGCATTGGACGCCTGGCAGAAGGCAGGCAACCTCTTTGGCATCGCCTCGGGCAGAGATCTGCGGGGTCTTGTGAACGTATGGCAAAGGTGCCTGCCACTGAAGCCCGACTTCCTCATCGGCGGCAACGGCACCCAGCTGTACAGGGGACTTGAGGAGCGCGTGCTGCGCTTTTCTGCAAACGGCAAGGACGTGCCCCTGATCGTCGATCTGATCCTGCGGCGCGGCGGACGCATCGTGCACATCACCGCCGAAGAGGGAAAGTACATCCTGTCCATGGACGGAAAGATCCCCGAAAATACAAAGGACTTCTACTTCACCCTCGACAATATCCCCGCCCCGAAGGAGGTCTACTCCCTCAACACCTACTTTGACACCAACAAGCTGGCAGAGGCGTTTTGCGCCGAATGCTGCACCTGCTTCCCCGCCTTTACCGCCTATCAGAACACCGATTGCGGCGACATCGTTCCAAGGGGCACCGGCAAGGCGGAGGGCATTGCGGCGTACATAAAACACACGGGTCTGAAGCCCGAAATGGTCATCACCGCGGGCGACTCGGGCAACGATCTGGGCATGCTGCGTGCTTACGTCGGCTGCACCCTACCAAATGCCGACGAGGAGCTGAAAACCGTGCTGGGAGAGGAAAACATCTATCCCGACATCGCGGCAATGCTCGAAAGATACCTGTAAAAATTTCAACCATCCCTTTACAAAGCGGAATTTTTGTGCTATACTCTTTGTGTTATCTACCCGTGGCACAGCTGGATAGCGCGTCAGACTCCGACTCTGAAGGTCGAAGGTTCGAATCCTTTCGGGTAGGCCAGAAAAAAGCCATTCGCAAAAGCGAATGGCTTTTTTCAGTGAAATTCGCCTTCGGCGAGTGAAATATGGCTTCGCCATGTGAAATACTGTGCTAAAGCACGTGTGAAATATTTGCTACGCAAATGTGAGGAGGCGAATTTTATTTCACATTGCGACGAAGGAGCAATACTTCACAATTTCCAAAGGAAATTATTTCACATTCGGCAGGTGCCGAATATTTCACTTGAAAAACTTACCGTGCTATGATATAATAACGGCAGAAAAGCGGTGTTACTATGGCAGATTCAAAGCTTCGTGACCTATCCACAGATTTTGCGGTTAAAGTTATCAAAACGTGTGATGGCATAAAAGGGCATTATTCTCTTGTAAATCAGTTGGAGCGTTCCTCTACCTCAATTGGTGCCAATATTCACGAAGCGAATTATGCTCATAGCAAAGCCGACTTTGTTGCCAAGTTTCAAATTGCACTGAAGGAGTGCTACGAAACGGAATATTGGCTTGAATTATTCGTGAAATCCGAATTGCTGGATCGCGAGATTGCAAAAGAACTTTATAATCAGTGCGGAACGATTCGCAGAATGTTGATAGCCTCTATCAATACGGCGAAGGAGAACTCAAATGACGGTAAAAAATGATATAGTTTTGTGGGACAACGGAATAGATAAGTTTTGTTTATTAAAAGCACCAAACGAACAGCAATATAAATATATTGACGGTATCCCTTGCATCACGTTTGGAATTTCTTATGAAAACACGAGTTTTAAGGGGTACGACACCTTTACTTTGTTTGACCATTTTTATTCTAACATAGTTAACGAGATAGAAAGCACATATACTTCGCTAAACGGTTCTTTTCGCATCTATGACGTTGGTGCAGATACCGATGGGTATATTGAGGTTGTTATGACAAATGGGAAACTATCTGTCAAAGGTCAGCTTGGCGCATCTTTTTCTTCACATTCGTTAATGTTTGAACTTGAAGCAGACCAAACTTTAGTAGGAAATCTGCTACAAGAGATTACGTTTTGATTTTATGAGCGTAAGACTTTCACATTATCTACGCGCCTTTTTTGCCTTTGTACCTATGCTTACGCACCGTTTGCGCGCTTCTTCGCAACAAAAAACGCACTTTTGTCTACCAAGACAATGTGTGCTTTTTTCAACGAAATTCGCCTTCGGCGAGTGAAATATGGCTTCGCCATGTGAAATACTGTGCTAAAGCACGTGTGAAATATTTGCTACGCAAATGTGATGGACGAATTTCATTTCACATTGCGACGAAGGAGCAATACTTTACTATGCCGATAGGCATAACTTCACTACGGCTTGCCGCAACTTCGCTTTTAATGATTATACAAGGATACGCCTTGTTTTATTTGCAAAAGTGTAGTATAATGGAACAAAGAAGAAAGGCGGGATGAGTATGCCTCACGGATACAAAAGAGAATATAACGATGTTTTATATTTTAAGAAGGATCATTTTTGCCCCGAATGTAAAACAAAATTAGATAAAGTTCCTGTTTCAAGAGTTATTAATTCCGGCTCACCTGAAGCCAAGAATTTTGATTTCAGTATGCCCGGAGGGAATTTTGCTGTAGGTGATATTCAATTCATTTGGGATGAATTTGAATGTCCAAACTGCCAAAAACACCTTACCGTAAATGAAATGAAAGCAATTGAGGGAATCCCATTACCTAAAAAACCAAGTAAATGGAGAAAAATACTGTTTTTGATATTTGGTATTCTTTTTTTAATTGCAGTAGCATTGATAAGAGAATATTTAAGTTGACCTTTTGTTCACTTTTGCCTCAACTTTGAACCTTATATCACGATGAAGGCAAAAAGCGCTTCACTTCCTGTTTTGCTTGCGCAGTACTTCACAGTTTTTAGGTTGATTAACACACAATTGAATGAAAGGAATACACGATATGTATCACGGCATCCAAATCAGCCAAACGCGGCTGATAGCCAACAACATCATTTTCACCTGCTTGTTGCTTATAACCGTAGGTCTTGGAATTTGGTATCTTATCTTTACCCACACAAGCGGCAATCTTAAAGATAGAAAGCGCATCAAAAGGCTGAAACAAAAAGCCAATCGTGACCCTTACGCAGAAAAGCAGCTGCAAAAATTAAAACGAAAGCAAAAATCGGTCAAAAAGACCAGTCTAAGCACCGATATACTGGTTTGGAGCTTACTTATCGTGCTTTTATCATTGAATCTATTTCTGGCAATCATCCCCGGCTGGACCGATTATATTAAAAAAGACTACGTAGTTTACGAAGGAAGCTTTGTGGTCGACCGATACACAAGAGGCAGTCATATAAATTTAGAAGACGGCACAAGGCTGACGGGCGCTCTTGATTTGGGCGAAGGCGAGCACACCGGCAGGATCGTATATTCCCGCCGCACCAAAATTGCGCTCGGAAACGATATGAAATAGTAAGAACCCGACGAAGCCGTCGGGTTCTATGTTTTTTAGTCCTTGCGCTTGTTCATTTGGCGCTGCGCCATGACAAGGCCGTAATAAATGCCGTTTTGGCGCATCAGTTCGTCGTGAGTTCCCTGCTCCGCCACAGTGCCGCGATCCAGCACCACGATACGGGTGGCATTGCGCAGAGTGGACAAACGGTGCGCGATGGCGATGACCGTTCTTCCCTTGATCAGCTCCGCCAGCGCTTCCTGCACCTGCGCTTCGGTTTCGGTATCCAGTGCCGAGGTCGCCTCGTCCAGAATCAGGATCTTAGGATCGCGCAGCAGCGCTCTTGCGATCGCGATCCTCTGCCGCTCGCCGCCCGAAAGGGTGCAGCCCTTTTCTCCCACATAGGAATTGTAGCCGTCGGGCATCTTCACAATGAATTCGTGCGCTCTTGCCGTCATTGCCGCCGCAATGACCTCTTCCTTGGTGGCGTTTGGCTTGGCATAGGCAATGTTATCGTAAATGCTGCCGCTGAAGAGATAGGTCTCCTGCAGCACCGCGCCAATGCCCTTGCGCAGGCTTTCCTTGGGGATCTCCCGCACGTCTCTTCCGTCGATGCGGATGACGCCCTTATCGCTTTCATACATATGCATGATCAGATTGATCAGGGTGGTCTTGCCCACGCCCGAGCGCCCCACAAGTCCGATCATCTCGCCCGTACGAATGTCCAGATTGACGTTTCGCAGGACCTCCTTGTCCTCCTCGTAGGCAAAGGTGAGGTCGCGGATCTCGATGTTGCCCTCGATCTCCATTTCCTCGGTGTCGGTGCGGTCCTCCATCACGTCCTGATCCTCCAGAAGCTCGAGGATATTGGAAAAGGCGGTGGCGGTGCGCACCAATCGGCGCGGCAGAGTGGTCATGTAACGAAGAGGACCGTACACCATGGTTACGTAGGCGGTGAACTGGGTCAGCTCTCCGTAGGTCATGCCCTTGCCGTCAAGGATCATTTTTCCTGCGTAAAACAGCAGCAAATACTGTCCGATGCCCATCAAAAAGCTGAGGATGGGCTGGATCTTTCCGAAAAAGACCTCGTTTCGGATCTGAATGCGGCGCTCTGCATCGATGGCTTCATCGTAGCGCGCGATCTCCTTTTTTTCGGTGCCGTAGGTCTTGACCACCCGCATTCCCGAGAAAATATCGTGCAGCACCGTATTGGCACGGGCGTTCATCTTCCACTGACGGTGGTACATCCGACGGATGTAGCGGTGGAAGACCATGTACAGCAGCATGACAAGGGGAGCAGGCACCAGCACCAGCAGCGCCAGCTTCCAGTCGTATAAGAACAGCAAAACGGTGACCGAAGCCAAAATGAGGATCTGCTCGATCACGGTCGCCATTTCACGGGTGATGAAATCGCGGATGACCTCGGTGTCCGAATTGACTCTTTGCATCAATTCTCCCGTGGTACGGCGGCGGATGCAGCCGAGGGAGAGGCGATTGATCTTATCAAAGATCTGACCGCGCAGCTTGACGATGACTCCCTCGCCCATATGTATGGTGAGCAGCCCCCGCAGGATCCCCAACAGCTTAGAAAGCAGTCCTACCAAAAAGACGGTCAGCACCACCGACGCAAAGGCGACAAGGGCAGGTTTCTTATCCGCGCGGATGTAATCGTCCACCAGCACTCGGGAAACGTAGGGAGTGATCAGCTGCAGCAGCGAGCCTGCGATGAAGAGAAGGATCGAAAAGGCAAGCGTCAGGCGGAAGGGCTTGATGATCGACAAAATGCCGGCGAGCAGATCCTTTTTACTGCGGCAGCGGGGACAGACCGACGCCCCGGGGGCAAGGGGTCTGTGGCATTTTGGACAAACGCCCCCCATTTTCTTATGCTCGTGAGCCTCATAGGCTTCGCCCTCGATCTGCGCACGAATGCGGGCAGCCGCATCGGCAAAGGCGCCTGCAGCACTGCGGTCAGAGGCGCACAGCGCGTGTTCCTCACCGCTCTTGGTAACAAGACAGATCTGCACGCCTCCCGGTGTCTTTTCCATGCGGGCGCTCTTTAAAAGCACCAACGGATACTCACATCGGCTTCCCTCGTCATAGGCAAGCAGGCGATCCTCCAGCAGGCATACCACGCCCTCTGCTCTGTCATATCCCCCCTCGTCCACCGAGCGGTTATAAAAGAAGCTGAAGAGAACCTGCTCCGTATTCAATTGTTCGTCATACATATGCGCCAGCTCTGTCGGCGTGCGCATCGGTTCTTTCTTCTTAGCGGCGTGTAACATATCCAAATCCTTTAAATGTACAGCTCTATTTTCTTATAGCTCTTTTTTTCCAGTGCTGTGACGTCCTCGATCTCAAAACGGTTACCGTCAATATCGGTCAAAATCAGTCTGCCATCCGGCAAACGGAAGAGATTGCGGTACACGTCCTGTACGGTGAAGCAAAGGGGACCGATATCGGTCTTGACGTGGAAGGTGGTCCTGCCAAAGCGGTCCTTCACGTCATCCACCCGCAGGATCTTCGGCATGAAGTATAGCCGATCCAGCTCCTTTTTCAGCAGCTTGCGCTGCGCTTCGGGGAATTCGTTGATATCGGGGATCATCCCCACTTCCCGCTCGTCCTTTCCCGCCACCGAAATATAGCGGTATGGCTCTGCTGCGGGGAACGCGCGGCGCAGATAGACTCTGGAAAAATGCAGCTCCACGCTGTACTGCGGCGTGTTCTTTGCCTTCATGACCATCGCAGGGAAATCACCCTTTTGCGTGAAAACAGCGTTTCTTGGCGTGATCAATACGTTTTTTACGCTCATATCAGGTCCTTTCCGCTATTCCTCAATGCCGATACTGCGCATTGCGCTCATCTGCAATCCAAACAGCTTGTGGTAAATTCCTTTTTTCGAAAGCAGCTCAAGGTGGGTTCCCTCCTCGGCAATTCTGCCGTTTTCGATGACGATCAGTCGATCCACGTCCTTGAGCGTGGACAAACGGTGTGCGATCATCAAAGTGGTACGCCCCTTCGACAGCGCTTCAATGGCGCCCTGCACCTTGCGCTCGGTCTCGGTATCCATGGATGCGGTGGCTTCGTCCAAGATCAGGATCTTGGGATTGCGCAGGATGGCGCGTGCGATCGAAACGCGCTGACGCTCTCCGCCCGACAGTCCCACACCACCCTCGCCGATCTGTGTTTCGTAGCCCTGCGGCAAGCGGATGATAAAATCGTGCGCCCCTGCCGCTCTGGCAGCCGCCAGGATCTCGTCTCTGGAGGCAGTGGGTCTGGCATAGGCAATATTCTCGTAAATCGATCCGAGGAACAGATAGGTCTCCTGCGAAACGATCGCCACGTTGCGTCTGAGTTCCTCGGGAGAAAGCGTAGAAATATCCACACCGTCAATGTAGATCTTGCCTGCGTCCGGGTCATACAGACGCACCAGCAGGTTGGCAAGCGTGCTCTTGCCCGCGCCTGTTCTGCCCACAATTCCCAGCGACGTGCCCGCAGGCACACGGAAGGAAAGATCCTTTAAGACAGGGTGACCGCTGACGTAGGCAAAGCTGACGTCCTTGAACTCCACCTCCGCCCGACATCCCTTTTCAAAGGTAGCAGGCTCTTCGGGCAGAGGAAGGCTATCGGGAGAATCCATGATCTCAAACAGACGTCCCATGGCGTTCATGCTATCGGCAGCATGGCTGACCATATCCACAAACATCCGAAGCGGCGCGTAGATCATGCCGGTATAGGCAACAAAGGTCATCAGCTCACCGTAGCTCAGCCCCTTGCCCCCGATCACCATCCATCCGCCAAAGCCCCACACAAGGATCTCTCCGATCCCCAGCAGGATACCGATCAGCGGATTGCAAACGGTGGCATATGTAGAGGCAGCACGGTCCGCCTTGGCTGCCGCATTGCTGCGACGGTCAAAGCGTGCGCTTTCCTTTTCCTCCTCCGAGAACGCCTTGACCGTACGGATACCGCCCAGCACGTCCGCCACAAGAGAGCTCAGGCTCTTGCGTCTGGCAAAGCGGCGGTTGTGCAGCACGTGCATTCCGGCAAAGAATCGGTAGATTCCGAATGCCACCAGCGGCACGGTGATAAGCGCAAGCGCCGCCAGCAGAGGATTGATATAGAACATGATGGCACCGATCGCGATCACCTGAATGAGATTGACCGTGAAATAAGGAATGCCGTCACAGAAAAACCAGTAGATGGTGTTGGCGTCCGAGGTGATCTGAGTCATCAGCGCACCCGTGCGCTTGCTTTGGAAGAAGGACATCCCCAGCCGTCCGATCTCGGCAAAGATCCGATTTTTCAGATCGTACACCAGATTGGCAGCGATGCGGGAGGAAACGATATTGTGAACAATGGTCAGCAGCGCCGACAAAAGCGCCGTTCCGAGGATCATCAAAATGACCGTCAGCAGCTGCCCGTAAAAGCCGCCCTTCTCATCCAGCACCTGATCGTAGAAAAATCCGGCACCAATGTAGGGTGTGAGCACCGAAACAACTCCTGATATCAGCATCAGAAGCAGCACCGACAGCATTTGCCAGCGATAGCGACGCAAGAAAACACCCATCCTGCGCATGATATTGCGACGATCCTGACAGCGAGGACATCTTCCGTCCTCAGCATACAGCGTACCGCAGACAGAGCAGTAACGGGAGGACTGCTTGCCCTGCGAAAGGGTGGAAGGAAGGATTTTACCGTACTTTCGAATATCCTTCAGCATCGCGAGTGCTGCGTACGCTTCATCGCGGTAGGTGAAGGTATACGCCGCGATCGACACGTGGGTACCGTCATGATGCACGCCTGCTAACAGCAGTCTGGAGGGTGACTCCTCAATGATAATGTCCACAAAGTCGGCAAGCACAAAGCATTCCACTGCCTCTTCGGTGAACACGTAGCCATAGCGCTTTTTTCTTCTCTTTTCACCGGTGAGCTTCTGGATCTTCATATAGCCCTGCACCATATAAAGATGGTCCTTGGTTACCAGATAATAACGGTTCGTACGTCCCAGCGAAAGATCGGTATCCGTGCGGAACGCCAGCAACACAGCATCGGGCAAAATGCCTCTGGAAACCATCACGCCATCCAGCTCCGGCGGAATGCGGTCCGGTTTTCTGGGATCAAAATTCCACTGTACAAATCCTGCCATTGTGTCACCTCCATTTCATCTTTCAGTATAACACACAAAGTAGCAATTTGTCAACGATACCGCATACATTTCGCTATTTTTATCCCGAATTCCTTGCATCCGTCGCTGAAACCCCGCGTTTTTCCCGTACGACTCCCAACAGCACCGTCACGGCAAGAGGCGCTAAGATCAATCCGGTAAAGCCAAAAAGGGAAAATCCGAAATACATGGATGCCAGCGCGTGAAAGGGGTGCAGTCCCAGCTTTTTACCGATGATCCTCGGTTCGATCGCCTGCCGCGATGCGGTGATCAGCGCCCAAAGCACAAGAAGTCCGATGGCACTTTTCATATCCCCCGAGAGCAGCCGTACGATCGCCCAAGGGATCATGACCGTACCCGTTCCGAGAATGGGAAAAAAGTCAATGACGGCAATGATCGCTGCCAGCGTCAGACTATACGGGATGCGCAGCAGCGTAAATCCGAGGAACAGCTGCAAAAAGGTAAACACCAGCAAAATCAACGCTGCCTTGAGATACTGCCAAAGACAGTCTCCCGCGCGACGGCGCAAATACTGCATCTCCTTGACGATACGATCGGGCAGCACAGCATACAGTCCCTTGAAGATCCGCTCTCGGTCGGTTGTCAAGTAATAGGAAGCAATCATCAGTACCACCACAAAGAACAAAAGCAGCGGCAAGCATCCCAAAACCGACGAGAGGATCCCGGGAATGGCAGCCACCAGGCCGCTTGCCGCGCCAGACAATGCATCTCGCACCACCGCGCCAAAGCTCTTGCTGGCAAAATACTCCTTTGCCGCAGGGAACCATTCGCCAAGCTTATTCTGCAGCGTCCCCGCCAGCTGCGAGGGTCCTGTATCGGACGGGACCTCCTGTGCCAAAAACGAGCCTGCCTCCTCTACCAAGCGCAGTAAGGTCAGATAGGATAAAAGAAGAAGCCCGAAAATCAGCAAGAGCAGAAGCAAAACCGTGCAAAGACGGACAGGAATACGGAATTTGCGGTACAAAAACTGCACCACCGGACGGATCATGGATGAGAGCAGCAGCGCCAGCAAAAAGGGCAGCAGCGGCATCCAGAAAAAGCGGAAAAACAAATAAAAAAGCGCGCAGGCGATGGTTGCGTAAAAAACGACGACAAACACACGCTTGTACGGTTCTTTCGGTAAAAATTCTATCATACGATCCCCAAAATCAACGTTTTCTTGATTCTAGTATACAAAACGGGGATCAAAAATATACAAAGCTGAGAAAAACAGCCCCCGTGGGGGCTGTTTTGTACTTTATTGAGGAGGCTGGTCACCCAGCTGCTCGCGCACGTACACCACGGCAAGGCCACCCTTGGAGGTCTCGCGATAGTCGGAGTGCAGGTCGCGTCCGGTTTCATACATGGTCTTAACCACGGTATCGAAGGAGATTCGACGGGTACCCGTCAGGAAGTTTGCCAGAGAAAGCGCGTTCATGGCGCGCATAGCAGCCACGGCGTTTCTCTCGATGCAGGGGATCTGCACCAGTCCGCAAATGGGGTCGCAGGTAAGCCCCAGATGGTGCTCCAGCGAAAGCTCTGCCGCGTACTCGATCTGGTCAAGTCCCATTTCAAACAGCTCCGCCAGTGCTGCTGCCGCCATGGCACAGGCTGTACCGACCTCTGCCTGACAGCCGCATTCCGCGCCCGACACCGAAGCGTTGGTCTTGACCACGTTGCCAATGACACCCGCCACCGCCAGCGCCTTGATCATCTGCTCGTCCGTGAAGCCCTTGTCCTCCTGCATATATTTCAGCACGGAGGGAAGCACGCCGCAGGAGCCGCAGGTGGGGGCGGTCACGATGGTCTTACAGTCGGCATTCTGCTCGCTTGCCGCAAAGGCGTAAGCGCAGATGATACGGTTTTCTCTTGTCTGAGGGCGCTCGTCAATGTGACGGCGGTTATACAGACGTTGCGCCACCCTTGCCAGCTTCAATTCACCCGGCAGAATTCCCGTGCGGACAAGGCCTTCGTCGATCTCGTCCTTCATGGTCTGCCATACCGTGTATAGGAAGTCGCGGATCTCGGGGTCTTCTCTTTCAAACACGTATTCCGAAATACGCATCTTGTTTGCCTTACAATAGTCGGCAATTTCTTTGAAATTCGTTTCTTTATACACCTCCGGTGCATCCACACCGGGATCGCCCAGCACGCGGATGTCGCCGCCGCCGATGCTCATAATGCGCTCGGTGGCATACACCTCACCGTTTTTCAGCGCAAAGAAGTCCATGGTGTTGGCGTGGGGCAGCCCCTCCTCGCGGGGATCACCAAAGATCACCTCGATCGGATGGGGAGCAAAGGTTTCAAGGATCGCAGCGTCGGTGCAGTGACCCTTACCGGTGCTGGAAAGCGATCCGTACAGCACTGCACGGTAGGCATCCGCATCCGGATACTTTTTCAAAAAGAGTTTGCTTGCCTTTTCAGGTCCCATTGTATGGGAGCTGGAAGGCCCTTTCCCGATCTTATAAAGCTCTCGTAATGATTTCATGGAATGAGGTACACCTCCCTTGAGATAATTATATTTTAATCAGTGTTTTTTCTTTTTTTGATTGGGATGCATGACGTTCTTTGCTCGCACAAAGAACATGCCGATCACCATGATCACCGCAAATACAATCAGATAATAGAATACGGGACAGGTTTTATCATCCATATACCGCTGAATTCCGTGGGAATAGATGGTTGCCGCGCCCATAAAAATGCTGGCGCAGATCGCAAAGAAGGGAATGACAAAGCGCTTGATGAAGCCCTCACCCTTGCTACGCTTCATGAACATAATAAAAATGGGAATGTAAAGAGGGTACATGGTAACGATCGGTAGCTCGGAGGAATCAAATGCGAAGACACCAACCCAAGAGGAGGCATTGTAGGACATATTGGCAAAATAGAAATACATCAGCCACACAGCCGTTACGAACACGAAGAAAATCGCAGAGTTTGCAGGCATATTGGTCTTCTTATCCACCTGGCTGAAGGTTTCCGCCTGCGGTCCTCTGCCTCGGGAAGACATGGCATAGATGCTGCGTGTACCCGCAAGCATCAACCCATTGAGGGTTCCAAGACAGGAAATAACAACAAAAGCATCCAAGCAAAGACCCAGTGTTTTTCCGTAAATATTTGTAAATGCCACGGTTGCACCCTGTGCACGCAGTGTTTCGGTGGAAGCACCGCCGGCAACACCCACAAAGTACAGAATATATACAAGCACAATGATAACACCGCCGCAGATCAATGCGATGGGCAGATTGCGCTTTGCATTGTTAAGCTCGGCATTGATCGAGGTTGCCACGATCCATCCCTCATAGGCAAACGCAGTGGCAATAATTGCCGCAAACAGCGGGTTGCCTGTAACATCGGACTTTACAGCATCCGAAACAGCGGTAAAGTTCTCCACCAGCATACCATCGCCGGCCACCAAGCCGTAAATCACACCGCCGATCATAACCATAGCAATGGGGACCATCTTGATAAAGGTAGCACTTACCTGGAAATAGCCCGCAATTTTGGGAGCCAGGGCATTCATTGCAAAAACGCCCACCAGGAACACCAGTGCCCAAGTCATGGTTTCGGGACCGGCAAGTGCACTGAAATCGGCACCGTCCGGATTGACTACGCTATAAAATCCGAAATTAGGATTGACATTTTTCATGAATACAACGAAATAACGTGCGGAAACCCTCGCCAATGTAGAAGTCATGGCGGGATAATAAATGACCGACATAAACCAACCGATAAAATAACCGTAGCGAGGCCCCACCAAGGCTTCTGCATAATCCACAACGCCGTTGACCTTTTCATACTTGGTAGAAATGATCGCAAACGCAAGGATACAAGCCAGCATAACCAGACCCGTGATCGCCCACGCCAAAATTCCCGTTACCATGTTTCCGCCGGTCAATTTTAAAACATCCTGCGCTTTAAAAAACACACCGGATCCGATAACAGTACCAACAACCAAACAGATTGCTGTCATTAATCCATATTTCTTTTTTAATTCAGAGCTCATACTGCCTCCATAGGTATTCATTTGTTATATTCTATCAAATATTTGGTTTCTTGTCAATCATGACTTTTATTTTTGTGAATATTGCATGATTTAAGCGCCAAAAATAGTACATATGTCACAAAAGACCGGCTTCCTGAAAAGGTGGCTCATTGACAAAACCAGTTTTTGGTGTTACAATATCAAGCGATCCTGCGACATTTGGAAAGGAAGCGATCAGTTGAAATATTCCTCTGAAGAACAACATCGAAAAATGACGGAAACTCCTATTCCGCGTCTTGTGCTTTCGCTCGCCATACCCACGGTACTCAGCCAGCTGGTAACGGTGATCTATAACACGGCTGACACCTTTTTCGTTTCTAAATTGGGCAACAGCGCCTCGGCATCCGTGGGTGCAGTCTTCCCCGTCATGGCGTTCATCCAAGCCTTTGGCTTCGGCATCGGCATGGGCGGCGGCAGCCTGGTCAGCCGCCATTTGGGAGCCAAGCAAAACAAAGAAGCCGAAAAGACGGCCGTCAGCGCGCTGGTCTTTGCCGTGACCCTCGGTATTCTGATGCTGCTTGGCGGTATATTTGCCATTGAACCGCTCATGGACGTACTGGGCGTCAGCAACACCATGCGTCCCTATGCCATCGATTACTGCCGCATTATCATGATGGGTGCCCCATTCATGTGTGCCTCCTTTGTGCTCAACAATCTCCTGCGTGCAGAGGGAGCCGCAGTGCTTTCCATGATCGGGCTTTGCTCCGGCGGGCTTCTCAATCTCATTCTGGACCCACTCTTCATTTTCGCGTTTGACATGGGAATCGCGGGAGCGGCGCTTGCCACGGTGATCAGCCAATTCGTGGGACTCTCCATCCTGTTTTCCGCCTTTTTCCTTGGCAAGAGCATCGTCCCCCTACGGCCAAGCGAGATCAGTCGCAGCTGGCGCGATTACGCGCTGATCCTGCGCACGGGACTTCCCACCATCGCGCGCCAAGGCATTGCCAGCCTTGCGGGGATCCTACTCAACAATCAGCTTACCCCCTACGGGGACGCCGCCATGTCTGCCATCATCAGCATCACCAACAAGGTCTATATGCTCATGCGAAACATCGTCATCGGCATCGGTCAGGGCTTTCAGCCGGTGGCGGGCTACAATTACGGTGCAGGCAAGCATGACCGCGTAAAGGAAGCGTTCCGTTTTGCCACCATTCTCGGTACTGTTGTTTGTACCGTCAGCGCCATACTTGTGGCGATCTTTGCTCCTACCATCGTTAAATGGTTCCGAAACGACCCGGACGTCATCCGCATCGGAGTGCGCTCTCTTCTATTCTGCTGCGCCGTGACGCCGCTCATGGCATACTCCACCTTCGTCAATCAGCTGTTGCAAGGGCTTGGCTTTGCAAAGCAGGCAACGCTGCTTGCCATGTGCCGACAGGGCTTCTGCTATCTGCCCCTAATCCTACTTTTACCGCAGTGCATCGGACTTACGGGTGTACAACTCTCTCAACCGATCTCCGATCTGCTGACCTGTCTCATCGCACTTCCCTGCCAGATCCACTTCTTTAAAAAGCATTTGTCACAACAAACGCTGTAAAACAAAAAAGAGTCCGAAAGGACTCTTTTTTGTTTGTATTGTATTAGCCAACGATACCGGAACGTTCGATACCCTGTACCAGGAATCTCTGGCAGAAGAGGTAAACGATCATCAGGGGAGCCATGATCAGGATACCTGCGGTATTCTTAACAGCAGATGTCCAGTCACCGGTCGCTTTCGTAGGCCAGCCTGCTTCGGGAGTCAGCTTGGGCGGTACCTTTACGATGTCGGGCATCAGAGTCGGCTTTTCGCTGACACCGATGTAGAACAATTCGGTATAGAAGTTATCCGTCCACTGCCAAGAGAAGGCAAACAGGAATACGGTTACCATCATAGGCACGGAAAGGGGCAGAATGATGGTGAAGAAGGTTCTGAATACGCCCGAACCGTCGATGTAAGCGGATTCCTCCAGCTCGTCGGGAACGCCCTTGAAGAACTGTCTGAGCATGAAGATGTAAAGACCGTTCTTGAATGCAATGGCACCCAAAGACATCAGGTACAGAGGAGTATTCGTGTTCAGCAGGTTGATACCGGTTTCCGCGGTCAGTCCCAGCTTATTCAGCAGAGGATAGATACCTGCGATCTCATAGGAAGCAAAGTTCTGACGCATCGAGAAACGGAGCACGCCGTGAGGCACGACCATTGTCAGGATGACGAGCATGAACAAGAACTTGTTACCCTTGAACTTAAACTTTGCAAAGCCGTATGCAACAAGGCAACAGCTGAATGCCTGAATGAGAGCTGCAGTCAAGCTAAGGACTGTCGTATTGATCAGAGCCTTGGTAAAGTCATTCTCGAGAATGATGTACTTGTACTGGTCAAGTGTAGGATTCTTGGAGATCAGCTTTACCGTTACGTCTGTAATATCGCTGGGGCTCATGATAGAAGCCGCAAACTTCGCGATGAAGGGATAGATAATTACATACGAGATACCGACCAAGAGTACGAGGCGGAAAAGTTTGAAAATCGACAGGCCAAGGAAACGCCATGTGAGGTACTTGAGCTTAAAGCGGTCCCAACCGGAAACACGGTCAAATTCTACACGGATCTTATTCTTGGTTTCTTTTTTGATTTTCGGAGCAGTTGTCTGTTCGTTCATTATTTCCTTCCTCCTTTCATCAGTCTCTTCTCTGATAGAAGATGTACGCGGACAGTACCGCCGTTACAACGCCTATGATTGCAATTACGATTGCGAAATAGATCCATCCAAGCGTGGAGCTGAATGCACGGCTACCGGAGTTTGCGAAGTCGCCACCGTTGGTAGCAATATCGTAAATCTTGTTCATCATTGCATTTCCGCTTCCCGTGAAGGAGTCGATTACCGTGTAGATCGCATTTACCAGGATCATGGGGGAGATCATCGGGAAGGTGATCTTCCAGAAGGTCTCCCATGCGGTCGCACCGTCGATCGAGCAGGATTCGTAGATTGCAGGCGAAATAGACTGCAGACCTGCCAGGAAGATAAGCATCTGTACACCGGAACGGTTGATGATACCGTAGATCTCGTTTACAAGACCGGTTACGTATTCAACAAGTCCGGTACCGATCTGCATGGAGCTGAACAGCTTTGCAATGTCAGCTGCACCGATGATGTCAGTGGCAGAAGAGCCGGTACTACCGGTGTTCACAGATTCTTCCATGTTACTGATAATTCCACCCTCGGTATGGTTGATCTCATCGATCAGACCGGTGGACAGAATTACGGGGATGAAGAAGATCGCACGGAACGCTGCACGTCCCAGCATCTTCTGGTTCAGCATAACTGCCATAAACAGCGAGAAAATTACGATCGCAGGAATATCCAAAAGCAGATCCTTCAAGCTGCCGGTCAGCGTCTGAATAACGCCGGAGTTGGTCAAAACCGTCTTATAGTTTTCAATACCGACCCAGGTTGCGCGGTTACCGGTGTAGGAGTTAAAGCTGTAAATGATAGAGTCCTTGATTATGGGCAGATAGACGAGCACGAATCCCAGAACGAAGGGCAGCACGAACAACCATCCGGCCTTTGCCTTCTTCTTATCGAGGGATACGCTCTTGCGTCTCTTTGTCTTGGGCGCTGCCACTGCGGCGCCGCCTTCGACGGATGCGAGGCTAACTTTTCCCTTCTTTTTCATCTATCTCACTTCCTTTCAAGTACTTCATAGCTCATTGCGCCGATGATCACAGGCTTGCCGTCTTCGTATGCGCAAACGTCAAACGTGTTATAGTTGATCAGGATCACAACGTCATTCTTGCCGTCGCCGTCCTTATCCCATCCGCAACGAACCACCGAGTTGTCAGACATGGTGTAGTTGGTTTCATTGTATACGCCGTCTTCACCAATAAAGTCTTCGGCTCTGGGAGTATACTTGCCGTCCTTATCGAAGGAGCCGTAACCCTTATAGGTTTCTGCAGTGAACAGTGCTTCTGCCTTGTAAAGGTCTTCTACTTCGATCATGTTTGCAACGGTTTCTGCACTGACACCAAATACGTCAGCCAGATCAGCAAGCATATTCTTCAGGTCGGTCTTTACCACGTTGAGAGCTTCCTTCTTGATCACAACGTTTTCTTCGTATCTGTTCAGCGCAGTCACCTGAGTGGTGAAGCTTGCTGCCATTTCGTTGAACGCTGTCAGCTCTTCAGCGGTATTCTGCTTAGTTGCAATCTTGTTTGCGAGTGCATTGATGATATCAACAGGAGTCTTTCCGGATGCATCCTTATCAAAGAAGTATGCCTTGTACTGTTCAACCAGCGTTTCAGCATTCTTCAGAGCCAGGTCAGCAGCCTTCAGGCTCGCATACATCTCAGCGATTGCTTCCACGGTTTCGAGCTTTTCGTTTTCATACTCAACCATTCCGGGGATGCGCTCAGCATTGATGTAATCGTGAGAATTGTAGTTCGCATTCTGCAGACCGCCGATGACACCGTTGACCTCGGTGTAAACGTCGATAATATCCTGCTTCCAGTGAGAATAGGATACTGCATAATACTTAGACAGCAGACTGTTTTCCTTCAGAGCGGACTGGTTCTGATATGCCAGAACGAAGTAAGGAGCGGAACCGTTTTCAATGATGCGCAGGATTTCTTCGTCCATGCTGCTTGCCATGTTGGTAGGCTTGCCCGCATAGCTGATGGCTCCGTGCAGCACCATCGAGAAGAAGGGAACAGATGCACTGGTAGCCATTCTTTCACTACCGATCAAAGACATATTCAGAATATGCTTTGCATAGGGCAGTGCGTAGCTGTTACCGCCGTCTGTCATAACGTTTCCGTTATAATCTGCCTTCATCTTTTCCAGTACCTGCTGAGTAAAGAGCTTGGTATCCTCGCGGTTGTAAGGATCATTCTTGTCAAAGTCGGAATTCAGGTCGGTACCCAAAGTGGATACGGAGATGCCGGTGGAACCGAGCTTCTTATCCTGAGCGCGGAAATGACTGTAGAAATAATCGTAAACAGAGGGAGATACCGCCAGCAGACCGGTGGAGGTAAACGACTGATAGGTGGGGTTGTAGGTCTTCTTTACAATGTAACGGCTGTCGATTGCCTTAACAGCGTGGTCGCTGTCGGAGTAACCGTCGAACCAATCGTTCTTGTGCAGATAAGCAAAGTCATAATCGGTGTAAACGCTTGCACCGCTTTCGGTTGCATACTTCACAAAGTTCTTATAGCCCTTGTTGCCGCCCAGCACTTCCTGATAAGAAATGTCGTAAGGCATGGTAGGCGTCATACCGCCGTTGACGTAACCGGTCAGACGGTAGTGGATGTTCTTGATACCTGCTTCATTCAGCTCCTTGGTCATGGTGGTCAGGTTCTTGAAGCTGGTCAGTGCTTCATCCCTGGTAATCGGGATGCTCATGAAGGTATCCGGAACGGTTACGGAGCCAAGGGTTTCCAGATACAGAGGCAGCTGATTGGTAGTGTTCAGCTTGCTCAGCTGCTTGGTATCGACTTCCAGATACTTGCGGTATGCCTTTGCCATACCCGCATAGGATGCTTCGAAGTCGCTGCTTTCCTGATTGGAGAGCATATAGTACTGGATACGGTAACTACCGGTATACTTACGGTCAGATACTACGGTGAACTTCGCATCGCCGCCGGTAGCGGTCAGAGCGCCGGTCAGCTCGTAGGTATCGGAGGGACGGGGGTTAACCGTCAGAGAGATAGAGTTATACTTGTGCAGCTTACCGCCGTGCAGAGAGGTAACGGTACAGAGAGATTCACCCTCAGTGATGATACCTACAAATCCACGGGGGTCTTCCTGCTTGTAGGTGCCTGCAGGCTGTACGGGCTTCTTAACGCCGGTGGTATCCTTGTTGAACTTAACGGTAACGTTGCAGTATGCCTTATATACTTCGTTGCCATCTTCGTCCACCAGGCTAACGTCCACACGGGTAGTACCGCTTGCCACAGCAGTCAGCTTGCCGCCTGCCTCTACCTTTACGATGTTGGTGTTGGCAGACTTGTATACCAGCTCGTCCTCACGTCCTGCGTACTCGCCAAGACCTGTGGGAACAATTACGCCGGTGAGCAGATCGTTCTCGATACCGACCAGAGTGATAACAGGCAGAAGCTCTGCTTCCACGTTCAGCAGCATCGGGATTTCCTCGTACTTGTCGATATGACAAGCCTTACAGCTAATGCGCTGCATACCCACGGTGTACTTGGTAGCGGGATAGATAACGGTTGTGGTGTTGTTATCCCATTCGTGATAGTCGCTGGTGGTGATACGGATGTGACCGCAGCCTGCGCAACGCTCTACCTTCACACCTGCGATCTGGTTCAGACAGTCACTGTGTACAGTATACTTCTTGATCTCGGTGTATCTGTGCTTGGGGTTCTTGGATACGACCTTGGTCTCGTTAACCTTTACCAGATGATACTCATCGATCATCTTAATAACTGCTTCGTTATTATCGTAAGAGGTTTCGCCACCCTCTTCCTTGGCAGTTGCGCTGGCATTCTTATCAGATGCTTCTGCCTCGAAGGTAACGCCGGGACGGTAGTCGGTGGAAACGCTGGGAGCGCCGTCCTTCATAGGCAGCTCATCTACCTTGAAGGTGGTGTTCACGTGTCCGCAGTCGGTACAAACGCCGCGGTGTGTTTCGGTCAGCTCGCCGGTTTCCTTGTCGTACATGATATCAGTGATCAGCACGTACTTGTGAGTTCCCTTGAGAACGATGTGCTTTTCTTCACCGTTGACGGTGAAGACCAAACGTCCATCCTGAGGAATGAACTCGGATTTGATGATTTCCTTGCCGTTGGCATCGAATTCACCGGTGGGGGTCTTGATTTCCTTACAGTAAGGAATCAGACCGAACTTATTCAGGTATTCGATCTTAACCTTGTTGCCGTCCTTATCGACCGCATTAAAGTCGATCACGTCGTTTACAACCAGATCCATGCCTACAAGGCGAACCACTGTGTTGCAGGTGGTACAGGTGACTTCCTGATGACCGGTGCTGCAGCTGGGGGCAACCTTGGTAAGGGTCAGGGTATGACCGGTAGGCGCGACTTCAATGATGATATCGGGATACTGTGCAGGATCGTATTCCTCACGGATCACGTTGCCCTGTGCATCCTTCTTATCGGTGCCGTCTTCGTTCTTGACAGCAGGAGGAGTGTACTTGTAAACATAGCTGCCGGCGGTTCCGCAGGTGGGATCCTTGCTGCTCTCTTTATCGAGAGTATAGGTGTCCTTGCCGTCCTCGCCGCGCTTGATGGTAGTGGTAGCAGCGTGTTTGCCGCAGAGCAGACAGTCCTTATGTCCGTTTTCGTCAGCCTCGCCGTACTTGTGTGCAGTACCGAGCTCGGTACCGTAGGTGTACTGGAATTCGCCGCACTCTTCGCAGACCTCTACGTCAACGCTTACGCTGGAGCAGGTTGCCGCACGCTTCAGCACGGTTACCTTCTTGAGCTTATCGCTGGGGTGGCTTGCGGGGATGGCAGCGCCCTTAAAGTATTCACCGCAGATTTCGCAGTGCATCTTTTCGTAACCGGGCTTACTACAGGTTGCAGCATATTCGCTGTAATCGGCATCGGCACGGTTAAGCTCTACCTTAGTGCTGGTGGTGTGTGCACAGTACTCCTTGTTGGTGCCGTCCAGATAGTAACGGTAGAAGTTTTCTACCATACCGAATACGGGATAGCGCCAAATCTCCAGCTTACCGGTGTAGGAAGCGCTGAAGGTGTGATAGGAGTTGTCGGGTCCGTACAGATCGGAACCGAAGCTGTACTCGTTCTTACCGAGAGTATCCTCGAAGCGAATGATGGTACCGGATCCGTCGGGAACCAGAGTGTAACCGTCATACTCGGAGGAGCCTGCGCCCATGTAGGGAAGCACAGTCACGGAGAGAAGTCTGAAATAGTCTTCATTGAAGGTGATGGAGGAAGCGGGCAGACGAACGGTAAAGCCGTCGCTGGTCAGCTTGTATTCCAGAGCCATCTTAAACACAGGCAGAATCTGATTGCTACCTACGTATTCGGTCAGCTCATGGTCGTATTCCAGCTCTTCAAAGTTGTACTTAGGAGCATACGCACGAATCCAACCTTCGATCAGGTTCTTTTCGTAGTTGGAGATCTTTTCGTCACAGACGTAGATCGCCATGTTTTTCTTTGCGATAACAGGATACTGAGCCTTCATGTTGTCAATGGCAGCCTGGCTGACATTGGGATCGAAGGGGTCCTTCAGCATGTAGATACCGCCCTCTTTACTCATACGCTTATATGCGTTAACATCTTCAGCTTCGAGAATGAGATTCAGAATGTTCTCTTCATAACGAGACTTTTCGATGTTCATGGGAATGAGTCGACGGTTTGTACCGGCACCCATGATATACTCAACGCAAACACCGTTCTTGATGGCGGATACAACGATCTGGTTGTTCATAGCCGCGTCGTTGTAGCTGTTCAAAGTGGTGGTTTCGCCGGTTTCAATGGTCTGGAAGGTTACGTACAGCTGAGAAGCGAGATTCATGAATGTATCGTCTTCATCAGACTTTTCTTCCTCGGTCTTAGTGGAATACAGATAAGTGTCACGGGGGTTACTGAACATAACCTGACCGGTTGCCTTATTCTTGATTGCCACTTCACCGGTTTCTTCCAGTGCGTACAGCACCAGACCTTCGGTCTCGGTACCGGTTTCGATGAAGGGCTTCATGGTGTGAAGCTTTTCTTCGTCGTTACCGTACTGCTGATGGAAGTAATACCAGGCATCCATTACAGTTACAGTCTCTTCTTCTGGTTCGGTGCCTTCTTCCGTTTCGTCGTCCGCATGGACGGTCACGCCACCGGAGACCATCAGCAATGATGTCATGGTGCCTGCAATGGTGCAAAGCGCCAGAAGAAACGCAATCAGTTTTTTCATCTTGTTCACTGTTTCTATCTCCTTTCTTTAACTAAACGTTAGTTCTGTTATGACGTTGGATACGAAGGTTGCCATCTTGATCAGCAGACCGGAGAACAGCACTGCTACGAACATGATAACCGCCATACCAACAACGGTAGCGATCATGGTGATGATGTTCTTGCCCATCTGGAAGTCGTGAGTTACCATCGTTCCAAAGAACAGAAGCAAGAAGAACCATACCCAAGCAAAGCCCATGGTCAGGGACACAAATCCCGACTCGGACAGGGATACAAAGTGGGTCAATGCGGTGGAGCAGATCACAAGGAAGGGCATGGGAGCGATCGCATAGCAGGTCGCAATATAGATATCCTTGAAGCTACCTTCACCTTCGAATAGGGTGGTCAGACACCAGTTTGCCAGCACCCACAGGAACAGGGGAACGAGCACGCTGAGGGCTGTGGAGATCAGGCTGCCGGGCTTGCCGCCGGAGAACATATAGGACTTACCGACGGAGTTGTAGCAGAATGCCACAACGGCGATTGCCAGCCAAGCGGTTGCTGCACGTACCGAGCCGCGCTTTTCATGCTTCAGATCCCAGAAGCCGTCGAACGGGTGGAACATGACGTGGTGCGCATACAGGAACTCTTCGTAGAACTTACGCTTACCGCCCTGGGTTGCCACACGCTTGTTGACCTTGCCTGCATATCCGAGATACTTACCAACGACGATGATGAACACAACGATCACTGCTACGATCAGGAACAGATAATCGTTAACTGCGTCCTTTCTCCAGCGCTTGAACGCCTCGGAGTAGCTTTCAACGTCGGAAGCTACCTTGTAATTTTCCATTGCCTCGTTGTAGTCACCGGAGCGGTAGTACGCGTCGCCGATACCTACGTACGCTGCGTCATAGTTGTTGTTGCTCTGCAGAATCGTGTTCCAGTACTTTACTGCCTCGGTGAACTGACGGTTGTTGGTCAGCTCCAGAGCCTTCAGCAGGACCTCACCGTACTCGGTGATGTGGTATACTGTGAATGCATTTTCCTGCTTATCCAGCACCAGCATGGTGCTTCCCTGATACACAATGGCACCGGGCTGCTGCAGGTTACCAAGCTGTGTACCCTTATCGCCGAAGGCGTGAAGCAGGTTACCGTTCTTATCATATGTAAAGATACGGCTACGCTTGGAGTCGATAATGGACCAGGTCTCTTCGGGACCGATGGCAACGTCTACGATGGTAGATGCACCATAGATATCCTTGGTCTTGTCTACCTGATACTCGTTACGAACGGCTACTTCACCGGAAGGCGGCCAGAAGCCGTTACGTCTCATGATCTCGTTACCCTTTGCATTCAGCTTCTTAACAGGAGCGTAGTCACCGCTCTTGCTCTTGCCGGTGATGGCAGACTGCTGAGAAGAAGGATCGATGTTTTCGGTGGTAACGTAGATGAAGCCGTCCTTATCAATGCAGATATTGTTATAAGTAACGGATACGTTCTTCTCGGTCTTTGCCCGCTCTTCAGCCGACTGGAAGCGTCTCCAGAACAGCTCAAATGCATTGTAGGTTACCTTCTGTGCGCCGATGAAGGATGCGAAGGAGCCATCTGCGTTCAGGGAGATGATACCGTCGATGGTGGTACTGGATACCACGTACATTCTGCCGGCAGCGTCCACCGAGAGAGCTATGGGGCTGTAAATGGCATCGCCTTCAACCACTTCCGCATCGGGAGTGTTGTGAATGGCAACACATTCCTTGGTTTCGCGGTCAAGAACAACGATACGCGCGTTGTTGGTATCCGCGATGTAGATCTTGCCGTTTGCCACAGCAACACCCGAAGCGCCCTTGAGGCGGTCGGGGTTACCGTAGGAGTTGATAAACGAGTCGATCTTATACTGATACTTGTAGTTTTCGTCCAGCACATAGATGGCACCGGGCTGTTCATTGGTTCCCTGCTGAGGGTCAACCAGATAGATCTCGCCGGTTTCATTATCGATGTACAGGTCGCTGGGCTTGCTCAGAGCGGCAGGCAGATTCATGTAGGAAGAGTCGATCTGCTTATACGGTCTGTATGCGTCGGGAGAGCTCAGGGGCTGACCGCCGTACGAATATGTATAGGTGGTATAAGCCGCTGCGCTGGAAGCAATCGCACCGATCGCAAACACAAGCACAAATGCAAGGGCGATAATTCTGATTAATTTTTTCATAATGATATCCCCCTTTAGTCTTTCATACCGGAAGACGACATGGTTTCGATGATGTTACTCTGTGTAATAACGAATACCAGAATCGGAACCAGCATCATGATAACTACCGATGCCGCACCGGCACCCGCACGGACGACACCGCCCGCAAGGATCTGACCGATCGCGTAGTTAAACGTCTTCAACTGTTCACTGTAAATATAAATGGAAGAACCGGAGTTCCACAGACCCTGGAAGGAGTACACGATCATAGTCAGCCACGCAGGCTTAACCATGGGCATCGCGATCACAAGGAAGGTATGGATTTCGCTGGCGCCGTCAAGACGGGCAGACTCCAGAACCGCATCGGAAACCGAGCTTTCCATAAACTGCTTCATCAGGTAAAGACCCAGCGTGGAGCCCCATGCGGGAACGATTACCGACAGAAGGTTGTCAACCATTCCGATCTTAGACAGGATCAGGAAGGTGGTGATACCACCGACAGTGGAGTGGAACATCAGCGATTTTACAATCAAGCCGAACATCCAGCCTCTGCCGGGGAACTTGATCTTGGACAGAACGTACGCAGCAAGCGATGCCAGGATCAGGTTACCTGCGGTACCGGTTACGGAGATCAGAACCGTGTTGAAGATATATCTGGAGAAAGGAACCCAAGAGGTATTCATCAGACGGAACAGGTCACCGTAGTTTTTAAGAGAAGGATTGTAAACCCAAAATCTGGGAGGGAATGTCCACAGCTCATCCAGGGGCTTCAGAGACTGCAACACCGTGTACAGCATCGGCAGAAACATGAAGGCGCCCAGGATCGTGAGGAAGAAGGTAATACCGGCGTCGCCGCCCGCAGAACGGTTCAGGACAACGGCATGTTTTCTTGTTCTAAGCTTTTTACTCATGTTATTGTCCTACCTTTGATAACAATTTCTGCACTCCCACGTTTGCTGCGTACATGATGATAAACAGCACGGTAGCAATTGCGGAAGCATAACCGATTTCGTAACGGGCACCGCCGTAGTCATCCAGATGGTGGGTGATGGTGTGTGCCGCATAGTCTACAGAGGGGAAGCCTGCAAGCGCTGTAACGATACCGCCGAAGCCGAAGGAGCCGGTGATGGAAAGGATCGCACCGAACATCATCTGAGGCTTCATGTAAGGCAGGGTGATGTACCAAAGCTCCTGCCAACGGTTCTTGATGCCGTCCACTGCACCTGCCTCGTAAAGGCTGCGGTCAACGACCTGCAGACCTGCGATAAATGACAGGAACGCGGTACCAAGGGATGTCCACAATGCAACCACGATACAAAGAGGCATTACGTAGCTTGCGTTATTGAACCACTGAATAGGTCCGTCGATCACACCCATTTTTAAAAGCAGACCGTTTACGTAACCGTAGGAGTCACCCGAGAACATAACGCCCCAAATGGTGTATACGGAACCGGAAATGGAGGGTGCATAGAAGATCAGAGTTACGATTGCTCTGATGCGGGGAGGAAGCTCGTTGATGAACCATGCAACAATGAAGGACAACACGTAGGAAACGGGACCTGTGATTGCCGCAAAGATCAGGGTGTTCTGAACTGCGATAATAAAGATATCGTCGTCAAGGAAGAGGCGCAGATAGTTGTCAAATCCGACCCAGTTAGGCCACTCGAGCATGTTAAAGTCGGTAAAGCTGAGGATTGCGGACAGTACGACCGGAACGACCGTAAACACAACGAAGATCAGGTAATAAGGCGCCAGCATCAGGTAAGCCATGTAATTACGCTTGATCTCTTTCAGTGTCCAGCTGAGCTTTGACATTTCATTTCTGGAAACCGCTTTTTTGGGAGCTGCGGTTTCAGGCATTTTTGCAACTGCCGTTTCAGACACTTATATTCACTCCTTATACTGAATTTTGTTTTCCCGGATCGCCGGAGCGATCCGGGCTGTTTGATTTTAGTCCATGTATGCCAGTCCGAACTCCTGACGCTTTCTGGAAAGCTCGGAGTTGATGGCAGTTACATACTGACGCAGAGATTCGATGGGGTCAGCGTTGTTGTTAACCACGTCGAGGAATGCAAAGTTAACGTAACGTGCAATAATATAACTTCCGGGGTACTCAGGGATACCTGCAAGATTTTCAAACTGACTCTTCAGGCTTGCCAGCTCAGCAGAGGTCCAAGGCAGGGCCTCCAGCGCCTCGCGGTTCGCGGTGCTGTGCTTGGATTCGGTACCGAGCAGAGCGGTCAGCTCGTTTGCGTAGGAAACCTGACAGGTCTTGCCGGAGAACCACTTCATGAATTCCCAAGCATTCTTGGTCTTTTCATCGCTACGGCCGGGGCTGGTCAGCATAATGGAAGCGGAGGTACCGGAAACGGAGTCGTTGTTGATGATGGGAGTACCATCCTCTTCGTAACCAACGATCATACCGGGCATGGGAACGAATTCCCACAGACCCTTGATTTCGGTAGCATACAGAGAAAGCTGTGTATAAGTTCCGTAAGGCACGATACCGATCGGGATCTCACCGGTACGGAAACGGTTGGAGAAGTCATAAGCTACGGGGAACTTGTACTGCTGGAAGAATTCGCAAAGCATTTCGAAGGATTCCAGAGAGTTGTCAAGCTCGAAGGAGATAGTCTGACCGCCGTTGCTGTACAGGTCTCCGTTGTTCTGATACAAGAACATCTGGAAGCCACCCAGCGATGTGGGCATTGCGATCTCCATGTTGTTGGCGCTCAGCACGCCGATGATGGCATTCAGGTCATCCCAGGTCTTGGGAGGCTCAATGCCCAGTTCATTGAAGATGTCGGCACGGTAGAACATTACGTTGAAGCTCTGTTCCATGGGCAGACCCCACAGAGAGAACTTTTCATAGTATTTGCCTTCCTTCATCTCATCAGAGTCGGTTTCCTTTGCCTGGAACTTATCATACTTCTTCTTGTCAGCTTCAGACAAAGCGTTGTAGGACTCTTCGGTGATAACCTCGTGCAGAGTCAGCGGCACGGTGGCAGAGGTAGTGAACCAAGCCTTGTCGGAGTCACCCTTATCCTCACCGCGCAGCTCAGCAATTACGTGATCGAAGCCGGTGATCTCACGTGCACCTTCGAAATCGGTCAATTCCACCAGTGCGCTACGGATCGCCCAGTTGATAACGTCCGAGCTGCCGTGTCCCAGCGAAACGTCGGGACCTACACCCGCAAGCACCGAGGGAAGCAACGAGCCACCCGCAACCAGCTTCATGTTTACGGGGCATCCGCCTTCCTTAGCGGTAAATTCGTTGGTGATCAGGTTACGCAGGATCTGTGCACGGTCACGGTCGGTTGCGTACCAAACTTCAACCGCGCCTGCTTCCAGGGACTTCTTATCCAGAACGCCCAGAGTGTCGTAGTCGGACACGAAGCTTGCAAAGAACATCTTGATTTCATACCACAGAGTTGCAAAGAAGCCTGCGGTAGCCTCGGGCAGCACCTTCTTGGTGGCGTTACCGGAGCAAATGAGGAAATAGTCAAATTCCAAAGGAGACTCACGCGAGTCGGAAATCCAGGTACCCAGCGTACCCATGTTACTCTTCAGAGAGGTCAGGTTGCCGGCGATTTCGCTTTCATTCTTACCCATCTTCTTCAGAAGCTGGATAACCGTTTCAAGTGTTGCCACGTGGCTACCCTTGGTCTTGGTGATCGCCTTCAGATCCTTCACTACGGACTCAAGGTTACGAGCCTGCAGAGCCAGTTCCTCAACCGCATCCGGGATACGTTCGTTAAAGTTATAGTCGCGATATTCGTCAGGGTTGGTGCCAACCAGCATCAGAATCTTGGAGTATGCGCTGGTGATGTTATCCAGAGAATCGTCTACGCGGTAGATGATGTCTGCCATCTGACCGAGGTTCGCTTCAAACTCAACATAGTTTACGCCCTTTTCCAAATATACCTTGATAGGCGTCTTACCGTCGAAGGAGAGGAAGCCGATCTGCCAGTCGTCACTGTAGCCGAAGCGCAGATAGCTTGCTTCATAGAAAGGAACGGTTGCTTCGCTTTCACCGGGAAGCTGCACACGCAGCTGACGGGACACAAAGGAACCGGCAAGCATGGTCTGAGCAAAACGGGGAGCGATGGTGTAGAAGCCGCTTTCCGGAACCTCTACCTTATAGCGGATCCACTGTCCTACCGTGGTCCACTTCTTACTGTCGGTGGAACCGCCGCCAATCGTGTTCAGACGCTGCTTTGCAGGGTGCTGAGGACTGGTGATGCAAGAAGTACGGTCGTTGGTGGGATACAGGGTGATATCGGAAGTGGTTTCACTGATTTCCGCTTCATATTTAATATTAGACTTAAGTTCAACGTCTTTGGCGCCGTCTGCCTGCAGATCCTTCAGGTACTGCTCGTATCTGATCGCAGTGCCGCCGCCCTTTTCGGTGTCGAACGCCCACTTGTATTCCTGCTCAACAGGATCAAAGGTCCAGTTGTTGATCACAACTGCCTCACGCTGCGCGTACAGCTTGATGGTGTGAGTACCTTCCGTCAGATAGAACTGAAGTGCCTCTACGTTGTAACCGGTGGAATCCTTAAAGGTGTAGGAGCGCTTTGCCTCAATCATCTTGGTAACAGGACGCATCTGGTTGCCGGTGATGTCCTGAGTGAACTTCACGTCTGTGCCGTCCAGTACCTTATCGTTGACAAAGTTCTTATACGCCTTGGTCATGCTGAGGTAGGTTGCTTCATAGAAAGGAATAACGCCGTCGATATAGAAGCTTCTTTCAATGGACGAATCCTTACTTTCGGGAATGCCCAGCTTGCTATCAGCAGCATCGATAATCGTGTAGTAGCTAAAGGAAGAGGTATAGAAACCCGCCTTCTCTACGTTGATCTGCCATACAACCTCACCGGTAGCGGGCAGGTACAGTGCGCCTTCGCCCAAAGCCTTGACAGCCTTTTCTGCCTTAGCTTCGATCATGGCTTTTAAATTTGCATCAGCGGTATACTCGCCAAGGTTAACCTTGATCGACGCAGCCCCTGCGTTGTTGGGCTTACCGTTCTGATCAAAGGCTGCTTCTTTGTGATCCTCGTAGTAATTTCGGAAGCTGATGGTGTTCAGCACGTCCTTCAAGTTACCAACGCGATCATCGGAGCTGCTATCACTTGCGGCAGCCGTGCCAAACGAGGCGCCGCCAAACAGCATTCCGATCACGAGAATTCCGGCGAGCAACCGGATTCCAATGGACTTGCTCATAATATGTTCCTCCCATTCTATTTTGGTCGACCGTCATACAATAAGCTGACACGGAATGGTTCCAACATACAGTGGCTTCTTCCGTTATTCACTCTGATTGCAATCCGGTCAACAAGCCGCACCGCGCGGCTTTTTAGATGACAATTCCTGCCCTCGTCAGAGCAGGAAAGGTCCTCTTTTTTTGGATGAATATATATTAACATATCGAACCGAAAAAGTCAAGAAGGGGTTTTGCACCAAAATTCATAGGGAAAATCGCTTTTTAAGAAGGATTCCTAAAAAAATAATTTTGTAACCGCATTATAACTTTACACCCCTCCGTGTGTTTTAAACTGAAGTGTCATGCGTTCACCCGTGCTTGTTAATTTTGTTCACCTTTCAGTGTTGTATCTGCATCGTTTCTTCTTGTTACGCGTCTTTTTAATATTATAAAATTTGTTATGTTACACTCTGCGCCAATCTTTTTAAATCTGACGCTGTTTTTGTTCATATTTTCCCATGTGATTTTTTTGTACATTTTGCACAAATTTTTAGGTGAATTTTCTACACATTCACCGATCACATTATTTTCACATATTGTACTGTATTATCTTTTGTATTTTTCTGATTTTGCTATTGCATTTTGCGTCTCGCTGTGCTATACTCAAAGCACGAACAATTGTTCTTTTGTAAGAACATTAGTTTTTTGAAAGGAAGGTACCAAACTATGAACCTACTAGAATACTTTAAGCAATACCCTATTTTAGCTCAAAAAGCAGAGAAAGTTGTCGAATCAGACGCCTCAATCTACGCACTTTCCCAGATGAAAGACCTGCTTGAAAATTACGTTCCCGACGGCATCGACCGCAGAACCGAGTATCGCCTGAGCGACGAAAAGGAATTTATTCGCCTCCATTGCATCGAGGGAATCTCCGTGGAACAGGCCGCTGAGCGTATGTGTATCAGTCGGGACACTGCCTATCGGATCCGTCGACGCCTTTGCGCCAAGGAAGTTACAGCTGTGCCGTGTGTTTCATAATTCGTTCTCAAAATAAAAAACAGGACCGATTTCGTTGCGAAAATCAGTTCTGTTTTTTATTTTATTTTTCATTCATCGCACGGTGACGTGCTCTGACTTCGGATGCTTTGCCGCAGGTCATTGTCCCCTCGGAGCAAGCACCTCTCACGCAAGCGGGTCCTGCGCTTCGGAACAGAAGCGGACTAACCTTGCGCACCTGCTCCAGCATCAGCCAAGCCATCTCACAGATCTCCCACTGTGCGCGGTTGCAGCAGCGCAGCTTAAAGAAATTGTACAGCGATCTTGTATTCATGGTCATGATGATGCGTGTATCGCAGGCGCCGGGCAACACAAATCTGGCATCCTCGTTCGCCTTCTTTTCGGCAAGCGCGCGGGCATTCTGCTCGCTCTTTCCCTGCTCCATGAAGGTCTTTGTATGCTTTTCGATGAGAAGATTGCGAATGGCATCATAATCCTCGGCATTTCTCTGCATATTCGCAAGGTACAGCTGCTTTGCCTCGGGACAAGCTTCGATCTCGGGCGGTGTCACAAAGCGAAAGCCCGACTTGGAAACGTAGCGCTGACTTTGTACCGAAAAGGACGCAATTCTGTGGCGGGTAAGCTGCGCAAGCAACGTGCGCGAAACCCCCTCAATGCCAAAGGTAAAGCTGGCGTGCTCCACCGGGCTTTCATGTCCCAAACTCATCAGCTTGTCCAAAAATTCCTCGGTCTTTTCGGGGGTCAAGCCGTCAAGTAGCGTATCAATATCGCTTTTGGCATAACAAAGCTTGGCAGCAGCAGCCACCAATTTATCTCCGTCCGGTGTGTAAGCAAGCAGTTCTACCTTCATAATCGTTCCTCTTTTTTGCATTTATCGCTATCATCATACACCACTTTTCCAAAATTGTCAAGATACCCATCGAATATCGCCTCACATTCTTGACATCCCTCTATTCTTTTGCTATAATTTGTATAGATCACACAAGGAGTCCAACATGGAAAACAACAGCTTTTACGCTCTGGTCTTTCGCCAGAAATATATCCGTCGCTGGGGGCTCATGCGCAACACCATGACCGAAAATCTTTCCGAGCACGCAATGGAAACGGCGGTGCTGGCACACTCGCTGGCGCTCATCGGCAACGAGATCTTCGGTAAGCAATACGATCCCGACCGTATCGCCACCTTGGCGCTGTTTCACGACGTACCCGAGGTATTCACCGGCGACCTCCCCACCCCCGTCAAGTATTTTGACAAGAACAGCAGAGAGAGCTATCAGCACATCGAGGAGCAAGCCATTGAAAACCTGCTTTCAAAGCTACCTGAGGCACTGCGCCCCACCTATCGCTCTATTTTCGAAGGCGGCAGCCGCGAGGAGCATCTGCTGGTCAAGGCAGCCGACAAGCTCACCGCCTATATCAAGTGTGTAGAAGAGGAAAAGTGCGGCAACAGCGAATTCATTTCCGCAAAGGTCTCCACCGCACGCTCGCTGGAGAAAATGCAGTGCGAAGAGCTCTCCTATTTTATGGAGCATCTGCTTCCCGCCTTCTCCATGACCATTGATGAAATGCAGGGCGGCAAAGCCACCTCTTGACTTTTGGCGTCAAATGTAGTATACTGAGTATATCAATATGAATAAAAAGGAAATACGCGCATCCCTGTTGCTGCTTGTCTGCGCGTTCGTATGGGGATCCACCTTCGTTGCTCAAAGCAGCGCAGCCGAGCGTGTACCTACCTTCACCTTCCTGGCATCCCGTTCCTTTGTGGGTGGCGGAGCGCTGTTGCTCATCGCTCTTTGGCAGAACCGTCGCAAGCCGGGAACTCATCTACCCAGCTTCCGACAACACCTTCTTGCAGGCGTGCTTTGCGGCAGCGCACTGTTTGTGGCATCCGCCTGCCAGCAGTACGGCATCGCTCTCGGCACAGGCGCCGGGAAAGCCGGCTTTTTAACTGCTTTATATCTGATCTTTGTGCCGATACTCGAGCTTCTGCTTTACCGCAGAAGTCCCGGATGGATCACCGTCTGCGGCAGTATGTTTGCCCTTGTGGGTTTGTTTCTGCTTTGCGGACTCAGCACCTCGGGGCTGCACCTTGCCACAGGAGATCTGTTCACCGCCCTTTGCGGTCTTTGCTTTGCCTTTCACATTCTGATCGTAGACCGCTTTGCTCCGCAGCTTGACGGCATCAAGCTGTCCTGCATCCAGTTTCTTGTATGCGGACTGCTCAGTCTCCTTGCTGCACTTTTGTTGGAAGAAACCTCTTTTGGCGTTGTCACAAACGCCTACGGATCCATCCTCTACGCCGGTCTTTTCAGTTCGGCGCTTGGTTACACCCTGCAGATCATCGGACAAAGGGACTGTCCGCCCACCGTTGCCACCGTCCTCATGAGCCTTGAATCGGTGTTTGCACTGCTCAGCGAGACGGTCATTGCCCTATTACACAGCGAGAAACTCCCTATCAGCAGCACTGAGCTATTCGGCTGCCTGCTGATGTTTGTCGGCGTGTTGCTGGCACAAAATCCATTCAGGAGAATAACAAAATGAAAGTAACAGTTTACGGCACAGGAAGCTGGGGCACCGCCCTGGCGCAGGTCCTTCTCGACAACGGTCACGACGTATGGCTATACGGTGTAGACCCCGAGGAGATCCGCGACATCAACGAAAATCATCGCAATAGCCGCTACTTTGGCGATCTTCCCATTGCAGAAGGGCTCAAAGCCACCGACGACATCCGTCTTGCCACCGAGGGTGCAGGTGCCATCGTCATTGCCGTACCCACTAAGTTTATTCGCTCCGCCCTTTCCAAAGGCAACCCCTACATCAGCGAAAGCGCGTTGATCATCAACGCAGCCAAGGGCTTTGACTGGGAAAAGAACTGCCGCATCACCGACACTATGCGCGAGGTGATGGCAGACCGCCCCCACCGAACCGTCGCCTCCATCATCGGACCCAGCCACGCAGAGGAGGTCATTCAGAGAATGTTGACCTGCGTTTGTGCCGTTTCGCTGGATCTGGAGGTGGCAAACGAGGTACGTACGCTGTTTTCCAATCAATATATGCGACTGTACTCCAACACCGATGAGGTAGGTGCAGAGTACGGTGCCGCTGTCAAGAACGTCATCGCCATTGCCTCCGGCATTTTGGTTGGGCAGGGCTACGGCGACAACGCCAAGGCAGCGCTGGTAGACAGAGGACTTCTTGAAATGGCGCGCTACGGTGTTTCCAAGGGAGGCAAGCCCGAAACCTACTACGGACTGACCGGTCTTGGCGATCTGGTGGTCACCTGCTTCAGCATCCACTCCCGCAATTACCGCGCCGGGCTTGCCATCGGCAAAGCCAATGACGCCGCCTCCTTCCTTGCAGATAACAAAACCACTGTGGAAGGCATCAACAGCTGCAAGGTCATTTACGAGGATTTGAAAAACTGCGATTTCGAAATGCCGGTTGTGGAAGCGCTCTACCGCGTGCTCTACGAAGGCGCTCTGCCCTCCGAAGAGATCAAGACGCTGATGCTGCGTCCTCTGAAGGTGGAATAAATCAAAAGGACTGTGCTCACGCACAGTCCTTTTTCAAATTTACATAACAAAAGCCGCAGCTGACGCTACGGCTTTTTGCGTTTATCTTAGTGGATAATGCATCTTTCGGTGTCCTTATCGAAGATATGAACACGGGTGGTGTCGATACCAACCTTGATATCGGTATCGGGCTTAACGCTGGAACGAGAGGAAACACGGGCAACCATGTTGTACTCTTCGCCGCAGTTGAAGTAAATGTAGATTTCAGCACCCATAAGCTCGGTAACGTCTACGTGAGCGGGAATTACCAGAGAGGGATTTGCATTCAGGAATGCTTCGTCATCATGGATCAGCTCGGGACGGATACCTGCGATAACTTCCTTGCCGATGTAATCCTTCAGAGCTTCGTCATTTGCCTTTTCTGCCGGCAGCTTCAGCTTGTTGTCAGCGAAGCACAGGCAAACGTCGCCATGATCGTCTTCCAGACGGCAGTTTACAAAGTTCATCTGAGGAGTGCCGATGAAGCCTGCTACGAAGATGTTGCAGGGCAGATCGTACAGATTCTGAGGAGTATCTACCTGCTGGATGATACCGTCCTTCATAACTACGATACGGGTAGCCATGGTCATAGCCTCTACCTGGTCGTGAGTTACGTAAATGAAGGTGGTTTCCAGCTTCTTGTGAAGCTTGGTCAGCTCGGTTCTCATGGTTGCACGCAGCTTAGCGTCCAGGTTGGACAGAGGTTCGTCAAGCAGGAATACGGAGGGCTCACGAACGATTGCACGACCCAGCGCAACTCTCTGCTTCTGACCACCGGACAGAGCCTTAGGACGTCTCTGCAGCAGGTGAGCGATGTCCAGAATACGAGCAGCTTCTTCAACGCGACGCTTGATCTCTTCCTTGTTTACCTTACGCAGCTTCAGACCGAATGCCATGTTGTCAAACACGGTCATGTGGGGGTACAGAGCGTAGTTCTGGAACACCATCGCGATGTCTCTGTCCTTAGGAGCCACGTCGTTAACCAGACGGTCGCCGATCCACAGTTCGCCTTCGGTGATTTCTTCCAGACCTGCGATCATACGCAGAGTGGTGGTCTTACCGCAACCGGAAGGACCTACGAAAATGATAAATTCCTTATCCTTTACGTCCAGACAGAAGTCTTTTACAGCGGTAACACCGCCGGGATATTTCTTGTAAATGTGGTTAAATTTCAAGCCAGCCATTTTTTGTATCCTCCTTAGTTCGCGGCTTTGCCGCGTATATATTTTCTTACGGTACATATTGTAGCAGAAATCCTTGCAAAATGGAAGAGGGTATTTGGCCAAAATTCTCTTCCTACTTTTGAACAATTTGCACAATAAATTCGCCTGTTTTTACAGCCTTGATCATTAAAAGCCGTTTGCAACTTTAATTTATTAAGATTTAATCTCTTTCATGGTCAGCGAGATGCGCTTTTTCACGGTGTCCACATCCAGCACCGTCACCTGCACACGGTCTCCCACCGCAAGCACCTCACTGGGATGCTTGATGTAGCGATCACAGATGCGGGACAGATGCACAAGCCCATCCTGATGCACGCCGATGTCCACGAATGCGCCGAAGTCGGTGACGTTTCGCACCGTTCCCTGCAGCTTCATGCCGGGCTTCAGATCGGCAATGTCCATGACCGCCGAGCGCAGCTCGGGAGGCGGCAGCTCGTCACGCACGTCACGTCCCGGCTTTTCCAATTCCGACAGAATATCAGCAAGGGTGGGCTCACCGATGGAAAGGATCGTGCAGAGCTCTGCCGTTTCCTTCTCTGCCTTGGCACGCAGACCCGACAGTCTGCCCGCCGCCACATCCTCCATGGAGTAGCCATAGCGGGTCAGCAGCGCCTTTGCCGCCTTGTAGGACTCGGGGTGCACGCCCGTGTTGTCAAGGATCTCGGACGAGCCCGAAACGCGTAAGAAGCCCGCCGCCTGCTCGAATGCCTTGGCGCCGATCTTGGGCACCTTCAGAAGCTGTGCGCGGTTCTTGAAGGCTCCGTTTTCATCTCTGTACTTCACGATGTTCTTTGCCGCAGTGGCATTGATTCCTGAAATGTGGGAAAGCAGACTGTGAGAAGCGGTGTTCAGATCCACACCCACGCGGTTCACGCAGTCCTCCACCACGCCGCCCAGCGCCTCGTCCAAACGCGCAGGCTTCATGTCGTGCTGGTACTGACCAACACCAATGGACTTGGGATCGATCTTCACAAGCTCCGCCAGGGGATCCTGCAGTCTTCTGGCAATAGAGACCGCCGAACGCTGGGTCACGTCAAAATCGGGGAACTCGTCCGCGCCCAGCTTGGAGGCAGAGTACACCGAGGCGCCCGCCTCGCTGACCACCGCATAGCGCACCTTTCCGTTCCATTCGGGAAGCAGATCGGCAATAAACATCTCGCTCTCGCCCGAGGCAGTGCCGTTGCCGATGGCGACCACGTCCACGTTATACTTCTTCACAAGGCTCTTGACCACCCTGCCGGCACCCGCAATGTCCTCACGGGGCTTGGTGGGGTAGATCACGCCGGTGTCCAGCACCTTGCCGGTGGCGTCCACCACCGCCAGCTTGCAGCCGGTACGGTAGCCGGGGTCCAGCCCCAGAACGGTCTTGCCCTTGAGAGGGGCGGACATGAGCAGATTCTTCAGATTGTCGGAAAAGACCTTGATGGCAGCCTCGCTTGCCGCGTCGGTCAGCTCAGAGCGGATCTCTCGCTCGATGGCAGGGGCGATCAGGCGGTCGTAGGAATCGATCATCGCCTTTACCACGTACTTGCGGCAGGGGCTTTCAAAATCGGTGATCACATCGGCAAACAGATAGTTCAGCGGCAGATCCTTGGAGATCTCCACCGATACCTTCAGACAGTCTTCCTTCTCGCCGCGGTTGATGGCAAGCACTCTGTGACCCTGCAGCTTTTCGATCTCGGAGCTGAAATCATAATAGTTGCTATACACCGAGTCGCCCTCGCATGCCTGCTTGACGATCAGCTTGCCCTGCTTTCCGGTGATATAGCGGATGTCCTTGCGATACGTCGCATTGTCCGAGATCGCCTCGGCAATGATGTCCATGGCGCCCTGCAGTGCCTCTTCTGCGTTTGCGACACCCTTTTCTTCGCTTATAAATTCGCCCGCCTTCAAAACGGGTTCGGCATCCCTTGTCTGCGCCAGCAGATAGTCGGCAAGGGGAGTCAGTCCCTTTTCCTTGGCGACCGACGCGCGGGTCTTGCGCTTGGGCTTGAAGGGACGGTAGATGTCCTCCACCTCGGTCAGGATCTGTGCCGCCTCCAACGCCGCCGCGATCTCATCGGTCATCATACCAAGCTCGGTGATGGAGTGGCTGACCTCCTCCTTGCGCTTTTCCAGATTGCGCAGATAGGTCAGGCGGTCGTTGAGCTCACGCAGGACGGTATCGTCCAGCGATCCCGTCACCTCCTTGCGGTAACGGGCGATAAAGGGAATGGTGCTGCCGTCGTCGATCAGCTCCACCGTCTTCTCCACCTGCTCAAGCTTCAGTGAAAATTCATTTGCCAGTGTTTGTAAAATATCCATAGGTATACTCCGGTAGATTATAACAGTTTTTCAATGCTTTTTTGTTCCTCTTCACCAAGATGGCGCCACTGTCCCCGTTCCAGCGCGGGATCCAGCGCGATATCCGCAAATCGGATGCGCTCGAGCGCGGTCACCTTGTTGTGCACCGCCTCCAGCATACGCTTGATCTGATGATACTTCCCTTCGGTCAGTGTAATTTCTCCCGACTGCGGCGAATGCAGCGTCACCTTACAGGGCGCGCTTGTGAAATCGCCCAGATCCACCCCGCCCTCTAGCGTCAGCCGATCCTCCTCGGATAACGGAAAACGACTTTCAAAGCGGTAGACCTTTTCACAGTGGGTCTTGGGTGCCAGCAGTCTGTGTGCCAGCGGACCGTTGTTGGTAAGGATCATCAGTCCAAGGGTGTTCTTGTCAAGTCTGCCGCAGGGAAACAAGCCTATCTTTTGAAGCTCGGGCGGCAGCAGCGTCAGCACCGTCACGTCGTCGGGCGCTTCGGTGGCGGATACGTAGCCCGCGGGCTTGTTGAGCATGATATAGGTAAATTTGCGATACTGCACGGCACATCCGTCCAGCGTCACGGTATCCTCATCCTCATTGATATGCGAAGAGGCATCCTTGACGATACTGCCATTGACCGCGATCCGCCCTTTTTTGGCAGCCTGCGCACACTCCTTGCGGGAGAGCAGCCCCACGGAGGTAAAATATTTATCCAGTCGCATAGTAAGCCCCCTTCTTCGTGAATTGACAAAAACAAAGCTGCTGCACCGTAAGACCAATGCAACAGCTTTCGATTTTTACTTTACGATCTCGCCGTACACTTCGCCAAAGGCGGCAGCGGCGTTCGCTTCGTCGGTATCAATGTGCATTGCCAGAGCAAACTTGGGAGAAACACGTACCACGGTATCACCGAACACGGTGCTTCTGCCATTGGTCTCCACCTTCACGGAAACCACGTCCTTGTCCTTCAGACCCATTGCCTCTGCATCGGCAGGGGTCATGTGGATGTGACGCTTTGCGATCATCACGCCCTCAGCGATCTCGACCTCGCCGCAGGGACCGACCAGCTTCAGACCGGGAGTGCCTGCCACGTCGCCCGATTCTCTGATCGGAACGGCCTTCAGACCAAGGGTTCTGGCATCGGTAAAGGAAAGCTCAACCTGATCGGCGGGTCTGGTGGGTCCGAGGATGGACACCTTGAGGGATGCCTTGGGGCCAACCAGCTCAACCTTTTCCTCGCAGGCGTACTGGCCGGGCTGGCTCAGATCCTTCTTATTGGTCAGCTCGTGACCTGCGCCGAAGAGAGTTTCCAGCGTTTCTTTGGTAACGTGAATATGTCTTGCGGAAGTTTCAACGATGAATTTCATTTTATTCTTCTCCTTTTGCTCGTATATTTCAAATAATATTTTTGCATACTACGATTATTATACCACTAAAACGTCCGATTGTAAAGAGCGTTTTCAAAAAAAGTCAAAACGGAGCGTAAGATTCAAATGAAAAACGAAAACGAAAGCGAAAAGCCGCAAAGCACGCAGCAGGAGCAAATCCTGTCCCTTGGCAGCACCCTCACCGACGGGGCGGGACGGGGCATCCGCGCGGTGACGGTCATCGGGCAGATCGAGGGCCACAGCCTGCTGCCCGAGAGCCAAAAGTCCACCAAATACGAGCATCTGATCCCGCTTTTGGTGCAGGCAGAGGAAAACGAAGCCATCAGCGGCGTGCTGATCATCCTGAACACCGTGGGGGGCGACGTGGAAGCGGGGCTGGCGCTGTCCGAGCTGATCGCGGGCATGAAGACCCCCACCGTTTCGCTGGTGCTGGGAGGCGGTCACTCCATCGGCGTGCCCCTTGCGGTGTCCGCCAAGCGCTCCTTCATCGTGCCCTCCGCCACCATGACCCTACACCCCGTGCGCACGAGCGGTCTGGTGCTGGGCGCACCCCAGAGCTTTCACTACTTTGAGAGAATACAGGAGCGCATCATCCGCTTCGTCACCGAGCATTCGGGAATGAGCGCCGAGCGCATGAGAGAATTGCTCTTTCGCACCGAGGAGATCGCCACCGACATGGGAAGCATCCTCGACGGGGAGGAGGCGGTGCGCGAGGGGCTCATCGACGAGGTGGGAGGGCTTCGAAAAGCCCTGGACTGTCTGCATTCCATGATATAAAGCGTCCCCCAAGCCGGCTTGGGGGACGAATATTGGATGTTATGTTATTATATCTTCAATCCAGTGCCATGAGCAATCGCCATTCAACGTCCTTACCGTTGTAATTAAATACGTAAGTTTCCATATAGCAAGTACCGGTGAGGCCATCGATTGTCAATCGTATATCGCCGCCCGGCCACTGCCCGGGATCGGAATAAATTGCCGAATACATGGCTTCCTTGGCAGCATCCAACT
>SVRH01000089.1 GCA_015064925.1 Oscillospiraceae bacterium
TTTCCCTGATGTATATGAGAAGAGAAACAGCGCAATAATTTCTTGCGGCGCTACTATGTGTAAATATACCGGCTCGAGAGGTAAGAACGATTCCAACGATGCATCTGCTGAGCTGATCGCATTCGTTCGCAAGTCCTTCGAGGGTGAGAACGTTCTGTGGCAGACCGGTGAGCTGGGTAAGGTTGACCAGGGCGGCGGCGGCACCGTTGCGGTCTACATTGCCGAAAAGAATATCGACGTTGTGGACCTTGGTGTACCGGTGCTCTCCATGCACGCTCCTTACGAGTGCATTTCTAAGAACGACCTGTACATGACCTATCTGGCATTCAAGTCCTTCAACCTGAACTGATAAAAGCCAAAGGCGAAAGAGTCCCCGATTCTTTCGCCTTTTTGATAAACGTATAAAGGAGCGGAAAATGAAAGCAAGAAATATCATGGAAGTACTGTATTCCATGGAAACAACGGCAAATTATACCCACACCTGCGATACTCTCAAGGCGGGCGATTCCGAAAAAGAAGTAAAAAAGGTGGCGGTTACCATGTTCGGCACTCCTGCGCTTTTAAAAGAAGCGAAGGCTTGGGGCGCGGATATGCTGATCGTGCATGAGCCTATGTATTTTGTCCACCATGATGCAGTGTCCTCCGAATGCACCGACCCCATCGTTCTTGCCAAGATCGAGGCGGCAAAGGAAAGCGACATGACGGTCTACCGCTATCATGACCATATGCACCACCATGTACCTGACATGATCGGAGAAGGGCAGTTCCGCGCCATGGGGCTTGCGGGCAGATTTGAAAAGGGACCCTATTATGCGGTCAACCGCATCATACTGGATGAACCGATCACTGTGAGAGAATTGGGTAAGCTTATGCGTGAAAAGCTGGGATTGGCAGCTCCAAAAATGTGCGGAGCACTGGATACTCCCATCACTCGTATCTCTGCGGCATTCGGTACGCCGGGACATCTGAACGATGAATTGCTTTCGGATGAGATCGAGCTGATCCTGACGGGAGAAAGCGACGAGTGGAGCTTTGCCGAAAAGGTGAAGGAAGCGGGACAGCTTGGCTTTACCAAGGCGTTGATCGTGATGGGGCACATCGGCTCTGAACGAGAAGGAATGCGGTATCTTGCCGATATTCTGCAAAAAAAGCTTCCGGAGATCGAGGTTTCCTACTTTGAGTGCGGAGAAGTCTACGAGATCGGATAATAAAAGAGCTTGCAAGATCATCTTGCAAGCTCTTTTTATCAAATTTCCACAGCTCCGTTGTTGCCGTCGCCGCCACCTTGAGACGGTGTATATTCCACCAGCTTCAGTTGCACCTCGTAGCTCTTGTAGCTGCTTCCGAAATAGGATCCGGAGGAGCTCAGTCTGGCAACGGTTACGGTTACGGCATCGCCGATCTCGTAACGGGACAGTGCCGCAGCAAGATCGGATTCGTCGCTGATCTCACTGTCACCTATCTTGACGACGCGATCACCAAAGGCAAGTGTGGCACCATCGGCGGCATATTCCGCGCCGTTTGCGTTTGTAACGTAAAGACCGGGATAGATGCGATTGCCCGCCACGGCATACTCCCAAAGCTCGGTATCTCTGAAGGATTCGTAGTTGGTGGCAGTGATGCCGGTTATTTCAATGCCAAGGTCAGGGCGTCCCGAAACATAGCCCTTTTCGATAAACTGACGTGTGATGTCCAGTGCTCTTGCAACGGGAATGGCGAAGCTGATACCTTCTACACCGTCACCGGAGGATTTGGCATTGACAATGGCGATCAGATTGCCGTCAAGGTCAAACAGTCCCCCACCCGAATTACCGGGGCTTACGGCAGCATCAAACTGCAGAAGCTCCATGGCTATGCCCTCCACAGAGATCCATCGGGACAGAGCAGAGACAATGCCGGAGGTCACAGTTCCCGAAAGGGTGCCCATGGGATTGCCGATGGCAATGACGGGCTGACCTACCAATAGTGCCTCATTAGAGGGAATGGCAGCGGAAAGTCCGCTTGCATCGATCTTCAGCACGGCGGTGTCGGTGATGGGATCGGCGCCGATAACCTTTGCGTCATAGGTATCACCGTTGACAAGCGTGACGCGTACAGTGTCAGCGCCCTCAATGACGTGGTTGTTGGTGATGATATACCCGTCCTCGGAGTAGATCACACCGCTTCCTGCACCCTCAGAAACGTAGTTTCCGTAAAAACCGCCATAGGTCACAACCTCTGTTGTAATGGCAACCACCGAAGGGGATGCCTTGGCGGCGGCGTTGGCGATGGCGTAGGGTGAGGTCAATGCTCCGGGATTGACCCATCCGTTCGGATCGTAGGTCTTATCTTTGTCGGTTGTATCATTGTTGTCAGGGGAAGGCTCGGAGCCGTCTTCCTTGCTTATACTGTCATTCCTGTCGCTGAGTGTGGGATCCTTTGGCTCCGATACAGATCCGTTATCGGTGTTGTTTGGCTGTGACTGCTTGTCATTTGCCATACAAGAGGTGGCGGATAGGATCAGAAAAAGGGTCAAAAGCAAAGTGCCGATTCGTTTTGACATATCATATTCCTCCGTTTTCTTCATTTGGTAAAATGGGCTCTGTGCAAAGGTATTCCAGTTCAAAGTAGAAGGTGCTGCCTTGCCCTTTGGTGCTGGTTACGCCGTAGGTACCACCATGAGCGGTGACAATGTTTTTCACAATAGAAAGACCAAGTCCCGTTCCGATCTGTGCGCGCTTGTGGGTCTGATCCACCTTATAATAGCGTTCCCAGATCAGCTCCAGCTTGTCGGGATCGATGCCTTCGCCATTGTCGGTGACAGAGATGCGCACCTTTTTGTGCTTCGAATCGACTTCTTGTCTGACAACGATCAGCTTATCCGCTCCCGCATGGGTCACGGCATTGTTGACCAAATTGTAAACAGCGCGCATGATGCAGCCTTGGTCACCGTGCAGGGTCACCATGCTGTCATATTCGAAGCCGATGGTATAGCCCTCCTTGTCGCGCAGCTTGTTATAGCGAGTCAGCTCGCTTTCGATACAGTTTGTCAGAGGGAAGTCCTCCATGTCAAACTGATTGGTGCCCGACTGGATACGGGAAATATCCAACACGTCATTGACGAGATTCTTCATGCGGTCGGCTTCGTCGATGATGATCTGCAGGTTTTCGGGGGTGCTTTCATCGGGCAGATCGCGCATCATTTCCGCATAACCCGAAATAAGGGTCAGAGGAGTGCGCAGGTCGTGGGAAATGTTGGAGATCAGGTCGTTTTTGAGTGCGTCTACCTTGGAAAGCTCGGTAGAGGCATGGTTCAAGGTGATGGACAGATCATTGATCTCTTTATAGCTGCTTTCCTCAAAGGTAAGATTGTAGTTTCCTTTTGCCAGCTCCTTTGCCTGTGAAGTGATCTTGGTGATCGGCTTAGCAATGTGATAGGAAATACCAAGACCCACCAAAGTCGCGATCAGCAGGATCAGAATGGAAATGAACAAAAGCATGGAATTCAACGTCTCCACGGTGGCGGAAACGGGCTCAAGGATCGAGTTTAAAAAAATGATGACGTCATCGCCGTTTTGATTGGTGGTGGTCAGCACCATCATAACGCTTTTGTTTTCATCATCGTAGGGAATGGGATGCTTAACGCCTTCTGCACCGATGAAATCAGTTTCAAATTGTATCTGGTTGACGATAAACGCCTTGCCGCCTGATTTGAGTGCCTCTTGTCGATAGCGATCTGCCAGCTGCAAATTGAATCTTGAGCTTCCGTCAGGATTTTGCTGCAGCAAAAAGCGGTGGATCCAGCAATGCTTGAGATTGTCTTTGGTGCAAATGATCTCGTTGGTATTCAGATCGTATATTAGAATACAAAGCTCATACTTGGTGGAAGCGCGTTCACAGCGGTTTTCTAGTTGCGTAGGATCGGTGCTTTTCAAAATGGAGTTGGCTGTCGATTCCAGCTGACGGTATTTGATGCTTTCGTAGATCTGCCCCAAAAAGACCACCTGAAACAGCCAAAGAATGAGTATAATGATCCCGGTAAAGAGAAACAGTGCAAAAACGATCTTCCATTTGATGGAAATCTTATTTGTTTTTTCGTTTTTGATGCTCTCAAATTTATTGGACAGATGTTTCAAAACGGTATCCCACTCCTCTAAGTGTTACAATATACTTTCCGTAGTCTCCCAGGCTGCGTCGCAGCAGCTTGATGTGGGTGTCCAGTGTACGGTCATCGCCGTAGAAATCGCAGCCCCACACCTCACAAATCAGCTTTTCACGTGTCAGGGCAATATTGGCATTTCGGATCATATAAAAGAAGAGGTCGTATTCCTTAGGGGACATATCGATCCGTTTGCCGTCGATCTTGATGATGCGGGAAATGAAATTGACCTCCAGCTGATCCAGCTTGAAAATATCGCTTTTCTCGGCTGCAGGCTGTCTTGCGCGCTCCACTCTTCGCAAAATGACCCCAACGCGCAGCATCAGCTCCTTGGGCGAGAAGGGCTTAATGACATAATCATCCACACCGATCTCAAAGCCGTTGATGCGATCGTATTCCTCGCCTCTTGCGGACAAAAGGATAATGGGAACGTCTGAGAACCGCTTGATCTCTCGGCTTGCGGTAAAGCCGTCCATTTCGGGCATCATGATGTCCATGATCACAAGGTCGGGCTTTTCGTCCCTGCAAATGCAGACAGCGGTCATGCCGTCGCCCGCCTCCAGTGTCTCATAGTTTTCATATTTTGCATACTTGACGATGAGATTGCGAATATTGATCTCGTCGTCAACGATCAAGAGCTTAGCCATAGTTTTTCTCCATTCTGCCCTATGGGCAGTGCATCGTTCATTCTGTTACAAATCAAGGCCGCGATGAAATCAAATTCACAAGCGCGGCCGTTGATCCGAATACTTATTTTTTTTCGGTCAGTACGATACTGACGTTGATCTGAGCGGTCTTACCATTGCTCGCATCATAGCGGTATACGGTCAGCTTGACGGTTTGACCTGCCTTCTTTTCTGCCAGATACAGACTGATATCCACAAACTCATCAATGAGTTGGTCATCAATGGCAGACAAATAGTCACCCATTTGCAGCTTGTCGCTATCCTTGGCATACTGAACTGCATCATCTGTATTGATATAAATGCCGGGACGCTGAATGCCCTCGTACGCACGACGGATCTCTGTGGGGACAGAGTAGATGGTCTGGTAGGACAGAATCTCGTAGGCGGTAATGCCCAGCTGTGGCCTGCCGGTGACGTAGCCGTTTTCGATCAGCTCGGGAACCACGGTGTTGATGGTCTGCAGGGGGATGGCAAATCCGATGCCTTCCACACCCTCACCCGAGGATTTGGCATTGACGATGCCGATCAGCTCACCGTTTACGTTAAACAGACCGCCGCCGGAGTTGCCGGGACTGACTGCCGCATTGTGCTGAAGAAGGGTCATTTTGGCTTCTCCCACAGTCAACTGCCTGGCAAGGGATGAGACGATGCCGTTTGTGACCGTATTGGAAAGGGTACCGAGAGGGTTGCCAATGGCGAGTACCGTTTGTCCCACCATCACAGAGTCGGGGGCGGCAAGGGTGGTAGGCTTGAGCCCTTTGACGTCGATCTTGATCACGGCAAGGTCGGTTTGACTGTCGGTACCGATAAGGGTTGCCTTGTGAACGTCACCGTTTTCAAGGGTGACCTGAATGTTGGTAGCCCCCGAAATGACGTGGTGGTTGGTGATGATATAGCCATCCTCTGTGAAGATCACGCCGCTGCCTGCACCTTCGGAAACGTAATCGCCATACACAGTATAGGATACGCTTTCGGTGGTGATGGCAACAACAGAGGGGGATGCCTTGGCAACCGCATTGACAAGGGCATTGCTCGCATGCTCCTGTCCGGGATTGGTCCAGGTGTCGTTTTTATAGATGACGGTTTTTCCGCCGTTTTCATTACTGTGATTGCCCACAAGCATGGAACAGCAAAGCACCGCGCAGCAGCAGAAGAAGAGGAAGCAGATGCAGCCGCACACGATTGCCGTCTTGGAGCGGCGACGCGGTGGCTTTACTTCCGCGGTCGTATCTGCCTCAGCTTTGGCTTCGGAAGTCGGCATATCTTCAGCGAGTGAAGGAGATGTCAGCTCAGCGGGGGCGTCCTGTGCATCCTGCAGATCATCCGCAGTCGCTTGTCCCTCTGTGCCTACCTCGGGTGTCGAAGCGACTTCAGTGTCGATAATCGGCGCAGTCGGCTGAGCTGCGTCGCTTTCGATCACAGCTTCTGCAGCATCCATTAGGGCTGCGTTTTCCTCATTTTCATTGATCGTCTTTTTATCCGTAGTGTTTTCGTTCATGGATCTACCTCCGATATATCTGTATTGTACAGTGTGCATGTGAATATTGAATGACGGTTGAACAAACGTTATCTGAAAAGCGGGAGTAATCGGCTGAAAATATGCCGTTGGAAGATTTAGTATATCCAAATCACACATATATGTGTAAAAACAGCAGAAAAATCCCCAATTTTTCTTGCATTTTGCGAATTGCAATTTGCCGCAAAATCCTATACAATTCTATCATGCGTTTTTGCGTCTGTCAAGCATAACTTGGTTTTTGTACGCATAGAATTTAGGGAAGGCGAACAAGCCTTCCGGGAAAGGAGAAGCTGAAGATGAAAAAGGTATTGTTGTTGATACTGCCGTTGGTTTGCTCGCTGACGGTGTTGCTGACCTCCAACGGTCATGAACAAAAAGACGATGCCGCCAAAGCTCCGGATTCAGATATTTCGGTGGAAAAACCGACTGTCGACAATGACAAAAGCAATTCTACAGACTCCCCTGACCATACAGAAAAGGAACCCTCCGATCGGCTTCCGAATGGGGAAGAAAAGCCCGATTCCGATAGCGGATCCAATGAGGAAGATGACGGCGAAGAAGCGCCTCCCGCCCAACCGCAGGAACCGGCACCCGAGCCCGAGCCCGAGCCCGAACCCGAGC
>SVRH01000090.1 GCA_015064925.1 Oscillospiraceae bacterium
CAGTGGACCAACTGCTCAAGCCGAGCAAAGGCACTGTGTTTAATCTGGCGCTTGCCAAGGATCCCGCACAAATGAGCAAGGATGAACGAGGCGAGCTTTTGGAAACGGTCATTTCCTTGATCGATAATATGGATATCCAACGGCATACCCTTTCTTTGCGTGACCTGAACAGCAATCAGCTGTACTTGTTTGAGATCGCTGAAGCCGAGGTAAGTGCAGAGCAGCTGACCGCTATTCTGCGTCAGATCAGCAGAGGCGAGCTGACGCTTTCCGTGGGTGGCGATCCCGCTACACTGGACGCAGCAGGCAGAGCCGCACTGATCGAACGGGTCCTTCAGGCAATTGAAAAGCTGGAAAAACCCGGTGTATGCTATCCGATCACGCTTGTGGACAGAAAAAGCGGAAAGCGCTATTCGTTTGAGCTTGCAGAGGACGAGATCACCGAAGAGCAGCTGGGACTGCTACTGTCGCTGGGCGTAGAGGCAACGCTGACCATGGATGTGGCAGCGGATCCCGCCACCATGACCGATGCGCAGAAAAAAGCGCTGGCGGCAGCGATCTTTGAAGAGATCGAGCATCCCACGCGCACATTGGTTTTGACCGATACGGCAACACAAAAGAATTATCATCTGTATTTCCGCGACAAGGACGTCACTGTGGAGCAGCTTTCGTATTTGATGAAGCAGATCGACGGTGGCACTGCGCTAAAGATCAAGATCGAAAAGGATCCCTCTGTTATGACCGCTGCCGAAAAGGCAGCCTTCATCGAAAAGGTCGTGGAGGCAATCAAGACACCGGTTGTCAAGGAATATACGATCCAGCTGCGCGATAAGGACTCGGGCCTGGGTTATGCGCTGATCTTTACCAAGGAAGAGGTGAATGATGCCTCGCTCTTCGGATATCTGCTGATTCAGGCAAAGAGAGGGACGGTTTTAAACTGTTCGGTGACCAAGGAGCCTGCCAATATGACCGCGGCAGAGCGCAAGGCACTGTTCGCCGCTGTGGCAGAGCTGGTCAAGAATCCTCCCAAGGAGGAGGATGACCCGGAGGCACTGGAGAAGCTGAAGGAGCATTTGGAAAACATGGCGCAGAATCCCGTCAAGCACACCGATGATATATACAACGTGCTGCTGGTGGGTACCGACGAGCGCAAGGTGGACGATCCCACCAAAGCGAAGAACTCGGATACCATGATCCTGGTGACCATCAACTATAAGGACGGAACCATCACCTTGACGTCGCTGATGCGAGATACCGGTGTGGAATACACCTACGTTTCGGGAGGTGTGGAGAGAACCATCACCTCCAAGCTGAACAGCGCCCATGCGGTGGGTGGAATTAAAACGTTGATCGCTGCCATTGAAAAGAATTACGGTGTGAAGATCGACAATTACGTGAAGGTCAATTGGTTCTCCTTTGTGGACATTTTTAAGGTGCTGGGCGGCATTGAGGTGAACGTCAATGCCAAGCATTTGGAAAAGCTGAATCTGACTATTTTAGATTCTTGTGTAAGTCTTGGTGTCGATTACGAAAGCAGAAAGCTCACCGAGGGTGGTTATCAGCATTTGGATCCCTATCAGACGCTGGCGTACGTGCGCTACCGCGTGGACGATGCGGACTTTGGCCGTACCGCTCGCCAGAGAGAGGTGCTGTCGATCCTGTTTGAGAAATTCAAGAGAAGCTCTTTTGGCAAGATCAATGATATCCTCAATACGGTGTTGCCGCTTTTGACCACCGACCTGACGGAGGGCAACTGTGCGTCGCTTCTGTTGGATTTTCCCTTCATCATCGGATACAAGCTGCAGCAGGTGCGTCTGCCGGAGTGGCAGGAGTACACCAGCTACAAGGGAATGCTGATGCCCGACTGGCCAAAGACATTGAAACGGTTCTATAAAAATGCTTACGGGTCGCTTTGCCCCGCACAGTATAAATAAGCTTTTGAGGAAGTCGCTTGCGACTTCCTCTTTGCTTTTTTGAAAAAAATCAAAAAAGTACTTGACAAATGAAGATGAATATGCTATGATGCTTTAGGTTCCCATCGGGAACGGTATATGCGGGTGTTGTTCAATGGTAGAATTCCAGCCTTCCAAGCTGGCTGCGTGGGTTCGATTCCCATCACCCGCTCCAAATGTGCCCTTAGCTCAGTCGGATAGAGCAACTGCCTTCTAAGCAGTAGGTCGGGGGTTCGAATCCCTCAGGGCACGCCATATAGCATGGTGGAATTAGCTCAGTTGGTTAGAGCGCCAGGTTGTGGCCCTGGAGGTCGTGGGTTCGACTCCCATATTTCACCCCAACAAAAAAAGAACGTTTGTCAACGACAAACGTTCTTTTTTTGAATCTATCCTCTTGATTATTCTGCTGTATTGTGTTATACTGTCAGTATCAAAGGCGACGGAGGTATTGTAAATGGAAACGATGGCACTTGTGATCCTGATTATCTTTGGATTGATGATCCTGTTTTCGCTGGTTGCGTTTTTGGTGGGATTGGTGCAGAAATCGCAGCGTAAAAACGATGCTCTGACCAAAAAAACAAAGCTGCTGGAAATGTATGCCGCCGAGGAGCGGGCGCGGGAGGAAGCAGAAGCAGCTAAAAAGAAAAGTGAAGAAAAAAACAATATGTGATGATGGGGCAGACCGAGGAATTCGGTCTGCCCTTTTTGCATAAACGGAAAGCCTGCTGCATAGCCATATACAAAACAAATTGCGGAGGTTAGAGCAGTGGCAAGTGCAAGCATTTATCAGGATATCGCCAGGCGTACGGGCGGAGAGATATACGTAGGAGTGGTGGGCCCTGTTCGCACAGGCAAATCCACGTTGATCAAAAAATTCATGGAGGGACTGGTGCTGCCGGGCATTGCCGATGAATACGATCGCAAGCGTGCACGGGATGAGCTTCCCCAGAGTGCGGGCGGTAAGACGGTGATGACCACCGAGCCGAAGTTTATTCCCGAGAAAGCGGTCACGCTGTCGCTGCCCGAAATGACGGGGGTGCGGGTGCGGCTCATTGACTGCGTGGGATACTTGGTTCCGGAGGCACTGGGACAGACCGAGAACGGAGAGCCGCGCATGGTGCATACCCCTTGGGACAGCGAGCCGGTCCCTTTTGTGCAGGCAGCCGAAACGGGAACACGTAAGGTGATCACCGATCATGCGACCATCGGGCTACTGGTGACCTGCGACGGCAGCATTTGTGAGATTCCGCGCCATAGCTATGAGGAGGCGGAGGAGCGGGTGGCAAACGAGATGAAATCGCTTGGGAAGCCCTTTGCCGTGATATTGAATTCCGCCCATCCCAATGCCCCCGAAAGCGTGGCACTGGCGGAGCAGCTGGAGGAAAAATACGCATCTCCCGTGGCACTGGTGAACTGTACAGAGCTGAATGCAGAGGATATTCGTCACATTTTAGAGATGATTCTGCAGGAATTTCCGGTCAAGGAGCTGAAGATCGAGCTGCCTTCCTTTACCCTGGCGCTGGAGGACGATCACTGGCTGATGCAAAGCCTGCGGGAGGAAATGGTGAAATGTGCTTGCCAAATCCATAAAATGGGGCAGGTGAGCGCGGCGGTGGCGATGATGGGCGAAAACGACAGCGTGGGTGGTGTTCGCATGAAGTCGCTGGATCCCGGCAGCGGCGTCTGCCGAGCGGAGCTTTTGCCGATTCCCGGACTGTACTACCGCGTGCTCAGTGAGCTGACAGGGCTTCGGATTGACGGAGATGAGCAGTTGGTTTCCATTATGCGAAAGCTGGCGGCGATCAAGGAAAAATACGATCGGGTGTCCGAGGCGCTGGAGATGGTGGAGCAGCGTGGTTACGGTATCGTAATGCCTACGGCGGAAGAACTGCGGTTGGAGGATCCCAAGATCATCAAGCAACCGGGCGGTTACGGCGTAAAGCTGAAGGCGTCTGCCCCATCGGTGCATATGATCAAGGCAGATATCGAGACCGAATTGAACCCCATCGTTGGCAGCGAGCAGCAATCGGAGGAGTTGATCCGCTATCTTATGCGCGAATTTGAAAACGACCCTGCAAAGATCTGGCAGACCAATATGTTTGGCACCACCCTGTATGAGCTGGTCAGCGAGGGACTGAGCGGCAAGCTGCAGAATATGCCGGAGGACGCTAGAACCAAGCTTTCACAAACGCTGTCCCGCATCATCAACGAAGGCACAAACGGCCTTGTCTGTATTCTTCTGTGAGGCGTCTGCTTCTTTCCGAGCTGCGCTGCAAGGAGGTAATCTGCCTTGCCAGCGGCAAACGGTTGGGGTATATCAGCGATCTGGAGCTGGATCTTTCCTGCGGCAAGGTGTTGGCGCTGATCCTGCCGGGGCCAAAGCGCTTTAAGGGGCTTCTGTCAACCGGAGAATACAGAGTGCCATGGCAGGAGATCGCCAGCATCGGGTCGGACTTGATCCTTGTCAACTGTCATCAAGAGATCGGAACCGACCGTAAAAGGGAGCGCTCATAAAAAACAATTGTAAATAAATTGTGAATTTTAAAAAAGGTATTGCAATATAGACTTTTTTGTGCTAGAATGATTCGAAATTCACACACGGGTAGCACTTTCGGTGTTTAAGCGTATGCTCCGTGGTGGAAAAAACCGAAGGAGGACATTAAAATGTCTATTATTTCTATCAAACAGCTGCTGGAAGCAGGCGTCCATTTCGGACATCACACCAGAAGATGGAACCCCAAGATGGCGGAATACATCTTCACCGAACGTAACGGTATCTACATCATCGACCTGCAGAAGACCGTTAAGAAGTTTGACGAAGCTTATATGTTCGTTCGCGAGCTCTCTCAGAACGGCGGCAACATTCTGTTCGTCGGCACCAAGAAGCAGGCTGCAGAAGCCATCAAGGAAGAGGCTGAAAGAGCCGGTCAGTACTATGTAAACGTACGTTGGCCCGGTGGTATGCTGACCAACTTCAAGACCATCAAGCGCTCCATCAACCGTCTGAACACTCTGGAAAAGATGCAGGCTGACGGCACCTTTGATCTGCTGCCCAAGAAGGAAGTAGCAGCTCTGGTCAAGGAAATGAACAACCTCGAAAAGAGCTACGGCGGTATCAAGACCATGGAAAAGCTGCCCTCCGCAGTATTCATCGTTGACCCCCGCAAGGAACACAATGCAGTTCTGGAAGCTAAGAAGCTGGGCATTCCGGTTGTTGCTATCGTTGACACCAACTGCGATCCCGACGATGCTGACTACGTAATTCCCGGTAACGATGACGCAATCCGCGCTATCAAGCTGATCTCCGCATCTCTGGCAGACGCAGTGATCGAAGGCAGACAGGGCGAACAGACCGAAGAGGCTGCTCCCGCTACCGAAGAAGCTGCAGAATAATTGATTTGAATTCTTAAAATACAGGAGGATAACCAAAATGGCTCAGATTCAAGCAAAAGACGTTGCTGCTCTGCGCGCAAAGACCGGCCTTGGCATGATGGATTGCAAGAAGGCTCTGGTTGAGGCAGACGGCGATATGGAACAGGCAATCAAGATCCTTCGTGAAAAGGGTCTGGCAACTGCCGCTAAAAAGGAAGGCCGTATTGCGGCTGAGGGTATCGTTGACATCCTGACCGAGGGTGACGTTACCGCTATCATCGAAGTAAATACCGAAACCGACTTCGTTGCAAAGAACGCAAGCTTCCGCGAATTCGTAAAGGACGTTTTGGCTACCATCGTGGCAAATAAGCCCGCTTGCCTGAACTGCCTGATGGAAGCAACTCTGGTTGGTTCCGAAATGACCGTATCTCAGGGTCTTGTTGAAAAGATCGCTCAGATCGGTGAAAAGATCAGCATCCGTCGTTTCGCAATCGTAGAGGGAACCGTTTCCACCTACATCCATGGCGCAGGTCAGACCGGCGTTATCGTTAAGTTCGACGCTGAGGCTGCAAAGGCAAACGCAGGCTTTGCTGAGGTTGCCAAGAACGTGGCTCTGCAGATCGCTGCAGGCACTCCCCCCACCTACGTTGCTAAGGAAGACGTTCCTCAGTCTGTGATCGACGAAGAGCTGGCTATCCAGGTAGCGGCTGCTAAGAACGATCCCAAGCTGGCTTCCAAGCCCGAGAACGTTCTGAAGAACATCGTTGCCGGTAAGATGAGCAAGTCCTTCTTCGAAAAGGCTTGTCTTCTGGAACAGCCCTACGTTAAGGAAGATTCCCTGACCGTAGGCAAGTACCTGGCACAGGCAGGCAAGGAGCTGGGCGGCGAGATCAAGGTCGTTTCCTTCGTTCTGTTCGAAAAGGGTGAAGGTCTGCAGAAGAGAGAAGAAAACTTCGCAGATGAAATCGCAAAGATGGTAAACAAGGGCTAATATGGCTCACAAAAAGACGGATGACAAAGAGTGCCATCCGTCTTTTTTTGTAAATGCAAAAAAGTTCAAAAAAATTTCATAAATTTGAAAAATGCTGTTTACAAATCGACGGAAATACGCTAAAATAGATAAGAGAGTACAATTAGGGTAACTGTGTGTAAATAAAGGAGGAATGCTCCATGGCGGAAGCACGTTATAAAAGAATCTTACTGAAGCTGTCGGGAGAGGCGATGAAGGGGGATGCCACGGGTCTTTACGACTATGCGATCGTGGACCGTATCTGTGCTGCCATTTCCGAGCTTGTGAAAAACGGAGTGCAGGTTGCCATCGTGGTGGGTGCCGGCAATATCTGGCGCGGCGGCAGAGCGGGCAAAAAGATGGACCGTACCCGCGCTGACCATATGGGAATGCTGGGAACCGCCATCAATGCCCT
>SVRH01000091.1 GCA_015064925.1 Oscillospiraceae bacterium
CAACGCCATCGCCTATGACGGCGTGAACGCGCCGATCGATCCTTTTGGCGGAATGACGGATATCGAGCATCGTATCATACGGTGTGTGGGAAACCCCGAGGAACGCTTTGAAGAGGACGCACTGCGTATCCTGCGCGGGCTTCGATTTTCCGCAACGCTGGGTTTTGCGATTGAGGATAAAACCTTGGATGCTATGCTAAAACGCAAGCATCTTCTTTCTTACGTTTCTGCGGAAAGGATATGGCAGGAGCTGTCCAAGCTGATCGTCGGGAAAGAGGCAGCCCGTGTGATCTTGGAGGGATGGGACGTGTTGTCTGTGGTGCTGCCCGAGCTTGCACCCATGCACGGCTTTGATCAACACAATTATCACCATATATACGACGTGCTGACGCATACGGCGGTGGCGCTGGAGCATGCGCCAAGCGATCTTGTTTTGCGAATGGCTATCCTGCTTCACGATTGCGCAAAGCCCTCCACCTTTCACCTTGATGAGCAGGGAGTGGGCCATTTTTACGGTCATGCCGCCCGATCTGCAGAGTTTGCGGAACAGCGTCTGACTGCACTGAAGGTGGATACCTTGACAAAGAAAAGGATCGTACGGTTGATCGCCCACCACGACAGCCCTGCCGAAGAGAACCTGCAACAAGTAGTGCGGAAAATGCGCAAGCTGGAGCAGGATTATCCGCTGCTCGTGGCGCTCAGACGCGCCGATAACAGTGCGCAAGCACCGCAGTTTTACCGTAGTGAGTTGCACGACCTATGCGAAGCACTGTACAAGGAAGCCTTGCAGGCGGATGAAAAGGCACTCGGAAAGAAACTGTCGATCAACGGATGTGATTTGTTGGAAAACGGAGCTTTAAAGGGTAAAAATATCGGTATTTTGCTTTCCGCTTTGTCGGATGACGTATTGGACGGAAAGGTGCAAAATCAAAAAGAAATACTGTTGGCTCATGCCAAGGAAAGGTACGGGGAGCATTTTGCAAAAAGTGATCAGTAAACGAAAACGTATATTTTTGATCGTGTTTTCTGTCTTGGCAGGTATTGGCGTTTTGCTCGGACTGTTGGTGCTTTTCTTCGATTGGAGGGTACGTGTCACAACCGAGGAGCGTATCCTGACCATTGACGATCTGACGGGTGAGTATGATTGCATTTTTGTACTCGGATGCGGCGTGCGGGCGGACGGAACACCCTCAAAGATGCTGCGGGATCGATTGGAAACGGCGCTTCTCTTATATGAAATGGGTGTTTCCGAGTATATTCTTTGCAGCGGTGACAACGGAAAGGTCGACTACAATGAAGTGGGTGTGATGAAAAAATACTTAATGGACAAGGGCGTACCGGAGAATGCGATCTATCTGGACCACGCAGGTTTTTCCACATACGAAAGCGCTTGCCGTGCGAAGGCGATCTTCGGTCTTACAACTGCGGTGGTGGTGACCCAGGAATACCATATGTACAGAGCGTTGTACACCTTGATCGATAAGGGTGTGGATGCGGTGGGAGTACCGGCGATTGATGCCCGATATAACGGGCAAACGATGCGGGATCTGCGAGAAATCGTTGCAAGGTGCAAGGACTATATTTACTGTATCTTCGATCCTGATCCCACGTATCTCGGAGATCCGATTGAAATTGGGAAAAAATAGGTTGCACTATTTGGAGGAATGTGCTATAATACTAAAAGAATCTGATAACGATCAGGGAGGTTAAAAATGAACGAATACGTAATATTTTGCGATTCTGCTTGTGATATCGAGCCCCAAGTGCTTGCGGAATGGGGAGTGGAGCTTGAAAATCTGAGCTATCGGTTTGGCGATGAAGAAAAGATCTATATGGACAATGAGGTTCCGCCAAAGTTTTTCTATGACAGAATGCGTGCAGGTGGTGTTGCCAAGACCGCTGCTGTCAATTCCGAAACCTTCCGTGTCTCGTTTGAGTCTATTTTGAAGCAGGGCAAGGACGTGCTGTATCTTGGCTTTTCGTCGGGGTTAAGCAGTACCTTCAATGCAGGAAGACTTGCTATGGAGCAGCTTCGCGATGATTATCCTGAGCGCAAGATGATCGCGGTTGACAGCCTTTGTGCTTCTGCCGGCTTTGGACTGTTTGTCTATCTTGTGGCTGAGCAGAAAAAGAAGGGACTGGACATCGATGCGGCTGCAAAATACGCGGAAGATATTAAGATGAGCGTTTGTCACTGGTTTACCGTTTCCGAGCTCGTGTATTTGAAGAGAGGTGGGCGCATCAGCTCTGCCACTGCCATTGTTGGCGGCGCACTGGGTATCAAGCCTGTGCTTCATGTGGACGATGCGGGAACGCTTCAGTCGGTTAGTAAGGTCAGAGGCAGAAAGGCGTCCCTTGAGGAAATTGCTCGTCAATATTCGGAAACTGCGCTGGATCCTACGGGCGGCACAGTGTTTGTCAGCCATGGTGACTGTGTGGAGGATGCCATGCAGCTGGAGGAGATCCTATATAAAAACCACGGCGTGCGCTATGCACACGTGACGAACGTCGGAGCTGTTATCGGTGCCCATTCGGGACCCGGAACGCTGGCACTGTTTTTCCTCGGCAAAAAGAGATAAATCATAAGCGGGCTTGGCAAAATCGCCAAGCCTTCTTGCATTTTTTTGGTTCTTTTTGTTGCGTTTTTTTTGGCGAAATATATTGACAAATTTTATGGTATGTGTTATCCTAATTGAAACAGAAATATAGCGGTGCGATGCGGAACGAATGCGATCTGCGACACACTTGCGGCACACCGTATTCAGTTTTTGAATGGCGGTGCTTTTTTTAAAATGTTTCTGCAATCGAGATAGCGAGGTAAGTCAAAATGGATAAACTAATTTCCACATGTAACGATGCTATCCTGTCTATGGCAAGGGAGTTTTTTTCGCATTCTCCCATTTCTTTTGGTTTTTCCAAATATACGGTTCTTCCCGGCTTTTGTGACGTGCACGTGCATTTCCGCGAGCCGGGTTTTTCATATAAAGAAACCATAAAGACGGGTTCCATGGCAGCAGCCCACGGTGGCTATACCGCGGTTTGTACCATGCCGAACCTAAGTCCGGTGCCTGACAATGCAGAGCATCTGAAGATGCAGTCCGACATCATTAAAAGAGATGCTGTGATCCCGGTCTACCCCTATGCTTCGATTACCGTAGGACAAATGGGCAAGGAGCTTGTTCCCATGGAGGAGCTTGGTGGTGCCATTGCCTTTACCGATGACGGAAGAGGTGTGCAAAGCGAGTCCATGATGCGCTCTGCCATGGAAAAAGCCAAATCACTTGGCAAAATGATTGTTGCTCACTGCGAGGTGAATGATCTTCTGCACGGCGGTTACATCCACGCGGGTGACTACTGTATGCGAAATGCGCACAAGGGCATTTGCTCCGAGAGCGAGTATTTGCAGATTGCTAGAGACATCAAGCTTGCCAAGGAGACCGGCTGTGCCTATCACGTTTGCCATATTTCCACCATGGAAAGCGTAGAGATCATCCGCCGCGCAAAGGCTGAGGGCGTGGATATCACCTGTGAAACGGGTCCTCACTACCTTGTCATGGATGACAGCTATCTGCAGGAGGACGGACGCTTCAAAATGAATCCTCCGCTGCGTGCAAAGAGGGATAGGGAAGCACTGCTGGAGGGACTGCTTGACGGAACCATTGATATGGTAGCCACCGACCATGCGCCTCATTCGGCAGAAGAGAAGAGCCGTGGGCTTGCCAAGAGTGCCTTTGGAATCGTGGGACTGGAAACTGCTTTCCCCGTGCTGTATACCGAGCTTGTGAAAACGGGCATCATGGATCTTCGAATGCTGATGGATCGCATGAGCTATGCGCCCTCCAAGCGCTTTGGTATTCCGATCGAAGGATTTTCGGTATGGGATCTGGAAAGCGAATATAAAATCGACCCACAGGACTTTGTGTCCATGGGTAAGGCGACCCCCTTTGCGGGCAAAAACGTATGTGGTAAAAACCTGCTGACCGTATGTGGCGGTAAAGCAGTATATGAGTGTAAGTAATATCGGGAGGAATGTAAAATGGCTAAGAGAAAAGACCTGAAAAAGATACTGATCATCGGCTCCGGCCCTATTGTCATCGGTCAGGCAGCAGAATTTGACTATGCGGGCACCCAGGCGTGCCTTGCTCTGAAGGAAGAGGGATATGAGGTAGTGCTCGTCAACTCCAACCCCGCCACCATCATGACCGACACCACCATTGCGGACAAGGTCTACATGGAGCCTCTGACACTGGAATACATTGCAAAGATCCTGCGTTATGAGCGTCCCGACGCCATCGTTCCCGGTATCGGCGGACAGACGGGACTCAATCTGGCAATGCAGCTGGAAAAGAAGGGCATTCTCAAGGAATGCCGCGTAAAGCTGCTGGGCACCTCCAGCGATAGCATCGAGCGCGCCGAGGACAGAGAGCTGTTCAAGGAAATGTGCCAGTCCATCGGAGAGCCCACCATTCCTTCTGAGATCACCTACAATCTGGAAGAAGCCAAGGCAGCAGCCAAGCGTATCGGCTATCCTGTGGTGCTGCGCCCCGCATTTACCCTGGGCGGCACCGGCGGCGGCTTTGCCAACAATGAAGAAGAACTGATTGAGATCGGCACCAACGGCTTTAAGCTTTCTCCCGTGCATCAGGTGCTCATCGAAAAGAGCGTGAAGGGCTATAAGGAGATCGAATTCGAGGTCATGCGTGACTCGGCAGATAATGCCATCACCATCTGCGGTATGGAAAATATCGACCCTGTGGGCGTGCATACCGGTGACTCCATCGTGGTTGCCCCCATCCTCACCCTGAACGATCACGATCTGAAGATGCTCAACGACAGTGCCATCAAGATCATCCGTGAACTCAAGATCGAGGGCGGCTGTAACGTACAGTTCGCACTCAATCCCCATACCAGTGAATATTACCTCATTGAGGTTAACCCCCGTGTGTCCCGTTCTTCCGCACTTGCGTCCAAGGCATCGGGCTATCCCATTGCCAGAGTGACCGCCAAGATCGCAGTGGGTATGACGCTGGATGAGATCCCGTTGGCAGGTGCTACCGCCATCAAGGAGCCCCGTCTTGACTATATCGTTGCTAAGTTCCCCCGTTTCCCCTTTGATAAATTTACCGCTGCCTCCAATCAACTGGGCACCCAGATGAAGGCGACCGGTGAGGTCATGGGTATCGGCTCCAATCTGGAAGAATGTATGCTGAAATCGGTGCGTTCTCTGGAGACGGGCGTTTGCCACCTGCATATGCCTAAGTTTGAGGGCATGACAGACAGCGAGATCAAGGACTATCTGCTGCTGTTTAAGGATGACAACATTTTTGCCGTCACCGAGCTGCTTCGCCGCGGCGTTACCATTGACGAGCTTTATGATCTGACCAAGATCACACCTTATTTCCTTGAATCTATTCGCTCTATTGTCGAAATGGAAAAGAAGCTTTCTGCAAACGCCCAAAGCACCGAGGTGTTGCTGGAAGCAAAGAAAATGGGCTTCTGCGATAAGTTCATCGCAAAGCTTTGGAATACTACCGAAATGGCGGTTTCCGATCTGCGTCACGCAAACGGTATCCGCCCCGTGTTCCGCATGGTAGACACCTTGCATTCTGGCGCATACACCCCCTATTTCTACTCCTCCTACACGGGTGAGAATCAGTCTGTTCTCACCGATAAGAAGAAGGCGGTGGTGCTGGGCGCGGGTCCTATCCGTATCGGTCAGGGCGTAGAGTTCGACTATTCCACCGTTCACGCCGTTACCACCATCAAGAATTCCGGCTATGAAGCCATTATCGTAAACAACAACCCCGAAACGGTCTCCACCGACTACACCACCAGTGACAAGCTGTATTTCGAGCCTCTGACTCCCGAGGATGTCATGAACATTCTGGAGTTTGAGAATCCCGAAGGCGTCATTGCGTCCCTCGGCGGACAAACCGCTATCAACCTTGCCGATCCCCTGCGGATTCGCGGCGTGAAGATCATCGGTACCGATTGCGATGCCATCGACAGAGCTGAGAACAGAGATCTGTTTGAAAAGGTACTGCATGAGCTGAATATTCCTCAGCCCGAGGGCAGAGCTGTGACCAAGATCGAGGACGGCGTTGCCGCCGCCAAGAAGATCGGATATCCCGTACTGGTTCGTCCCTCCTTCGTGCTTGGCGGACGTGCTATGCAGATCGTTGCCAACGAAGAGCAGCTGCGTCACTATCTGAAGACCGCCGTTGAGATCGATGAGGACAAGCCCGTTCTGGTAGACAAGTACATCATCGGTAAGGAAGTGGAAGTGGACGCCATCTGCGACGGACACGACGTGTTTGTACCCGGCATCATGGAGCTGGTGGAAAGAACCGGTATCCACTCGGGCGACTCTATTTCCGTATATCCCACCTTCTCCATTTCCGATAAGGTGAAGGGCATTATCCTGCAGTATGCAAAGAAGCTGGGTCTGGGTATCGGTATTGTCGGCCTTTACAATATCCAGTTCATCGTTGACAAGGACGAAAACGTGTTCATCATCGAGGTGAATCCCCGTTCCTCCCGTACCGTACCGTTCCTTAGTAAGGCCACCGGCTATAGCCTTGCGGACATTGCCACTGAGGTTATTCTCGGCAAGTCATTGAAGGAGCAGGGTATCTTTACTCTGTATCCCGAAGAAAAGAAGCGCTGGTACGTAAAGGTGCCCGTGTTCTCCTTCAACAAGATCAGAGGCCTTGA
>SVRH01000092.1 GCA_015064925.1 Oscillospiraceae bacterium
CGTAAACGTTCTGGAAGCACTGGGTGACAGCCCCGACTACATCAAGGGTCTGCACGCAAGAGCTGACATCGACGAAGAAAACCGTTACATCACTCACTTCCCCCAGGACAACACCATCATGTCGGTTAACTCCGGCTACGGCGGAAACGTTCTGCTGGGCAAGAAGTGCTTTGCACTGCGTATCGCTTCCTACCTGGGCCGCAAGGAAGGCTGGATGGCTGAGCACATGCTGATCCTGGGCGTTGAATATCCCAACGGCGAGATCAAGTACGTGACCGCTGCATTCCCCTCCGCATGCGGTAAGACCAACCTGGCAATGCTCATTCCTCCCTCCATCTACAGAGAGAAGGGCTACAAGGTTTGGTGCGTAGGCGACGACATCGCTTGGCTGCGTGTCAACAAGGAAGACGGCAAGCTGTATGCAGTTAACCCTGAAAACGGCTTCTTCGGCGTTGCTCCCGGCACCAACGAAAAGTCCAACCCCAACGCTCTGCACACCTGTCTGCGCGACACCATCTTCACAAACGTCGTTCACAACACCGAGAACAACACCGTTTGGTGGGAAGGTCTTGACAACAATCCTCCCACTCCCGGCAATGCAATCGACTGGAAGGGCAATCCTTGGGATTGCACCAAGTACGATAAGAAGGACAAGAGCACCTGCGGCGCACATCCCAACTCCCGCTTCACCGCGCTTGCAAAGAACTGCCCCTGCATTTCTTCCGAATTTAACAGCCTGAAGGGCGTACCGGTTTCCGCCATCATCTTCGGCGGCCGTCGCGCTAAGACTGCTCCTCTGGTGTACCAGTCCTTTGGCTGGCAGCACGGCGCCTTCGTTGGTTCCATCATGGCTTCCGAGACCACCGCAGCAGCTGCAGGTGCAGTAGGCGTTGTTCGTCGTGACCCCATGGCAATGAGACCCTTCGTTGGCTACAACATGGGCGACTACTGGAAGCACTGGATCGAAATGGGCAAGGTTATCCCCAACGCTCCCAAGATCTTCCACGTTAACTGGTTCCGTACCGATGACAACGGCAACTTCATTTGGCCCGGCTTCGGCGACAACATGAGAGTTCTGCTGTGGATCCTCGACCGTTGCGAAGGCAAGGTTGACGCAGTTGAGACCGCGATCGGTTACGTTCCCAACGCAGAGGACATCTGCATCGAAGGTCTTGACGGCATCACCGTTGATACCATCAAGGGTCTGCTGTCCGTTGACGTTGAGTCCTGGAAGGCTGACGTTGAAAACATCAAGGAGTTCTACGCTCAGGTTGGCGACCACGTTCCCGCAGAAATGTACGAGGAACTGGCTGCTTTGGAAAAGAGACTCGGTTGATAACAAACATTCAAACACGAAAAGGAGACGCTTGCGTCTCCTTTTTTGTCGGTTTTTTGTAAAATTGAATATCTGTTGTAGGACGGCTTTCCGGTCTCCCGCGCGTTCGGTTTGGATCTCGCGCGGACATCTCATCCACCATTTTGCCTGCGGCAAAAATAGTCCCCTTTCCTCACCGGGGAAGGCATATGGGTTGATTTGCTTAGTTTGTTTTAAAGTTTTTGGATCCAAACTTTTTTCCAAAAGTTTGGCAGGTGTTGGGACGGAGTCCCGAGAATCGGCGTTTCTTTTTTGCCAAGCTTTTTTCTTGCGCCTGCGGTGTCAAAGAAAAAAGCGGCGGGCTTTTACGGGAGAATTGGAGTTTAGCGGGGGCGATCTCCTCATTCACAAGGTTGCCTGCGCCGGTTTTTGTGTTTCAAATATCGCTTGACACGTTGTCAAAAATGTGGTATACTAACAATAAGTGTACGTTATGGTCTTTGGATTACGATTAAGAATGAAGTGGAAGTAGACATATGAAAACAGTAACGTTCGTCATCCCCTGCTACAATTCGCAGGATTATATGGAAAAATGTATCGATTCACTGCTGCCCGGCGGGGATGATATTGAGATCCTCATTGTAAACGACGGTTCCAAGGACCGCACTGCCGAGATCGCAGACCGCTATGCGGCTCAGTATCCGAATATCGTGCGCGCCGTCCACAAGGAAAACGGCGGCCACGGCTCGGGCCTGAACGTGGGTATCGAGCAGGCGCAGGGCGAATACCTGAAGGTGGTGGATTCCGACGACTGGGCGGGCGCTGAGGCGCTTGCCGAGATGATGGCCACCCTTCGCCGTCTGATCGCCGAAAAAGCGGGCGTGGACATGATGATCGCCAACTACGTGTACGAATACGTGGAGGAGAACAAGCAGAACCGCATCTGCTATAAGAACGTCTTCCCGCAGAACAAGGTGTTCGGCTGGGACGAGGTCAAGAAGGTCGACCATCTCAAGTACGTTCTGATGCACTCGGTGTTCTACCGCACAAAGCTTTTGCGCGAAAGCGGCCTGAAGCTTCCCGAGCATACCTTCTACGTGGACAATCTGTTCGTATACGTTCCGCTGCCGCTTGTCAAGAGGATGTACTATCTGAACGTGGATTTCTACCACTACTATATCGGCAGAAGCGACCAGTCGGTCAACGAAAAGGTCATGGTCAAGCGGCTGGATCAGCAGCTGCGGGTCAACGAGCTGCTGCTGGAGGCACACGACGTGCTTGCCTACCGCGCCAAAGAGAAGATGCTGGGTAAGTATCTGATCTTTTATCTTTCCATCATGTATACCGTTTCCTCCACCTTCGCTTCCATCGACGGAAGCCGTGAGGCGTGCGCCAAGTGCAATACCCTTTGGCAAAAGCTGAAGGAAAAGGATAAGAAGCTGTACCGCAAGATCCGTTACGGCTCCAAGGCCTTCTTTATGTGGCTGCCCGGAAGACTGGGTAAAAAAATATCGGTCGCATTTTATCGGCTGGCGAGAAAGGTTTATAAATTCAACTGATGTTAAAAAAGTTATTTGAAAAATACAAGCACGCGCTGCTGCTATTGTATTTCCCGTTTTATTTGGCTTGGTTTACCGGGCTTGAGCGGTATGTTGCCACCATTGACCCCTATCCCATCTATTGGTTTGTAGACGACTATATTCCGTTTTGGGAATGGATGGTCATTCCGTATCTTCTTTGGTTTGCATATATCGCCGCGGGACATATCTTTTTTCTGTTTAAATCCCGTGAGGAATTCGTGCGTATGTGCATATTCTTGTATACGGGCATGACGGTGTGTCTTATCATTTATACGGTATTCCCCAACTGCCAGAATCTGCGGGTGGATTACAGCACGCTCGGAAGAGATAACCTTCTGATCGACGTCGTTAAGATGATTCAGGGCGTGGACACTGCCGATAACGTGCTTCCCAGTATCCACTGCCTCAATTCCATTGGAATGCACATCGCCATTGCCAAGTCGAAGAAGATCACAAGGTACAGAAAAACGATCGTATGGTCTTCCTTTGTGCTGACGGTGCTGATCATTCTGTCCACCGTGATGCTCAAGCAGCACTCCATTTTGGACGTGCTTGCCGCATTCGCGCTGGCGGTGCCGCTGTACTTCCTTGCATACAAAACAAAGCTGCGGAGAATCAAAGATGTATGACTTTTTGATCGTGGGCGCCGGACTGTACGGTGCCGTGTGCGCCCGAGAACTGACCGACAGAGGATACAAATGCCTTGTGATCGACCGTCGGGACCATATTGCGGGCAATATCTACACCGAAGAGGTGGAGGGCATTCAGGTACATAAGTACGGTGCGCATATTTTTCATACGAGCGACAAAGAGGTATGGCAGTACGTCAACCGCTTTGCCGAGTTTAACCATTATGTAAACAGTCCTATTGCGGTTTACAAGGATGAAATTTACAATCTTCCCTTCAACATGAACACCTTTTCCCGTATGTGGGGGATCAAGACTCCCGCGCAGGCGAAACGGATCATTGCCGAGCAGGTGAAGGCATCCGGAGTCACACAGCCGCGAAATTTGGAAGAGCAGGCGATCTCGCTGGTGGGCACCGATATTTACACTAAGCTTGTCAAGGACTACACCGAGAAGCAGTGGGGACGCCCCTGCAACGAGCTCCCCGCGTTCATCATCCGCCGTCTGCCCTGCCGCTTTACCTACGATAACAATTATTTCAGCGACCGTTATCAGGGCATTCCCGAGGGCGGCTACACCGCCATGGCGGAACGGATGCTGGAGGGCGTGGAGGTGCGTCTGAACACGGATTATGAGGCTTTCATTGCCGAAAATCCCGATATTGCGGACAAGACCGTTTATACCGGATGCATCGACGCCTTTTACGGCTACCGCTTCGGGGCGCTGCAGTACCGCAGCGTGCGCTTTGAAACGCAGGTGTTGGATACCGATAATCATCAGGGAAATGCGGTGGTGAACTATACGAGCCACGAGCAGCCCTACACCAGAGTCATCGAGCACAAGCATTTTGAGTTTGGAACGCAGCCGAAAACGGTTGTCAGCTATGAGTATTCCGAGGAATGGAAGCCGGGCGTTGAGCCCTATTATCCCATTAACGACGAAGAAAACAGCGCTCTGTATGCCAAATACAAAGAATTGGCGGACGGGGAAGAGAAGGTGATCTTCGGCGGACGCCTTGGGCAGTACCGCTATTATGATATGGATAAGGTCATCCGCTCGGCGCTGGATATGCTGAAAACAATCAAATAAGAAAAGATCCGATCGAGAGAAACTCGATCGGATCTTTTGTTTGATCAATTGAGAGAATCGATTACCTTGATCACGTAGCGGGTCAGCTTGGCAGCATCCTTCATGTCAACGATGCCGTCACCCGTCACGTCGGCGCACGCCAGTACACCGTCATCCGTGAGGATGTCGATTTTGAGAACGTGTCTTTGCAGCATTGCCGCGTCCTTCATGTCCACCGTGCCGTCGCCGTTGATATCGCCCGTTTCCGCAAGCATCGTTCCGCACCCGTCACAGTGCAGATCGTGATCCGCGTCGGTGTGACCCGTTTCGGGAAGATAGCTGTCCACGTAGGTATCTCCACAGTGGCAAGTATGAGTGGTATAACCCTCATCGGTACAGGTAGGAACGGTTACAACGGCTTTGTGATCGTGACCGGTTGCGGGGATCAGATCGGTTTCGAAGTGGTCGCAGTAAATGCAGTTGCGTTGTTTGGTGCCGCCAATGGTACAGGAGGGAGCGACCGTTTCAAACCAATCGCCATAGCTGTGATCGGCAAGAATGGGGCCGTTTGCTGTAAAGTCCGCATTGAATGTATTGAATGCACCGGTATCAGAGCTTCCCGTGTAGATGATGGTTTGACCGTCATAAACGTCAAACTGAACGGTATAGGCATGTCCCAGCACCGGCACGATGCAGTATTCACAGACAGCGATGCGCAAGAAGCTATCTCCGTAAAATTCGCTGTTGGGATCGTTGAAGAGATACTGAGAAATGACGGATGTCTTTTGCGCGGTCTCGTCGGTAACGGTCACCTTCAGCGTGTAGCTTTTGCTTCTCAGTGCATCAAACAATGTTTGGTTACTGCTGCTTCCAACGCCTACGATAAACCACGTTTTGCCGCTCAAATTCTCTACAACGCCATAGAGCGGTGTGAGGGTGATGGTCTCGCAGTCGGGGGCGTATTCATTTTGACGGGTCTCGGTGTAGAAGCACAGCGAGCAGGTTCTGTATTCCAGATCGCCGCTTGGCATCCAAGGACCAAAGCTGTGACGGTAGTCAAGCTGCTCGGTCTCGTAGTGATCGCAACTTATACAATCGCGGCGTCTGCTGCCGTATTCGGTACAGGTTGGAATCTTTGTTTCGGTCCAATCGCCCATGGTGTGTCCCGTGGCTGCCACACGGTCACCTACGTAGCTGTCACCGCAGTGACAGGTAAAGGTGGTGTAGCCACCCTCCAAACAGGTGGGAGGCGTGACACTTGCTATATGGCTGTGCCCCGTTGCAGGGATCTTGGTGTAGGTGGTGTACTCACAGCGGCTGCAGGTTTGATAGGGCTGCCAACCGATCTCGGTACAGGTGGGCAACTTGCCTTCATGGTCTTGCAAAATGTGCGTGCCACCCAAACTGTCCACCCAGCTATCTACGTAGCTATCTCCGCAGCGGCAGGTGTGGGTAGTGAAACCGCGCTCCAAACAGGTGGGCGGGGTGACAACAGCCGTATAGCTGTGTCCCGTGGCTTCGGTGGGATGATCGGTAAAGCTTTTTCCGCAAGAGCAGGTATAGGTGGTGAAGCCGCCCTCCAGACAGGTGGGAGGTGTCACGTTGGGAACGTACACGCAATCGTCGGTGGCGATATATTCCAGCGTCACCTTCTTGTAGTTCAGATCGTACACGCCCGTGGCGGAGGGGGTGATCACCGCATGAGAGCTGCCGTCAAGGGGCTGCCAGGTGATCTCTATAAGGGAAATATCGCCTTCGTAGTCCGATTCATTGAGGTAGGAGAATCGGATGGTGCCGTTTTGGTAATTGGGGTTGATCACGATCATGCCGCCCGCTTCGGAAAGGGAAGGGTGCTTGGCTACGCCAAGGCAGGAAAGCTTTGCGGGATCGTAGGTCAGCGTGAAGTCTGCTGCCGCCACGCCAGCTCCCTTTTCAAGGGTCAGCACGCCTTTAGACTGCTCACCCACCGTCAATGTTTCATTTTTTAGACTGACGTCGGGGTAGTTTGGCACCTGCGCCACCGGTTGGATGGCAACGCTTCTGGAGGCGCTGCCCTCGGCATAGGCGGTCAGATCCGCCATGTATGCCTCCTTGGCGGTGGCGGTGAGGGTGGTGGTCGTG
>SVRH01000004.1 GCA_015064925.1 Oscillospiraceae bacterium
CCATTCAATTGTCGAATTTTGCCATAGGTATCGACTTTTTGAGGAAGAAAGGCACTTAATACACGCTTTTGGTGTTTTGTTGGGTTCAAAATAAAGTTTATTAACCTTGACAGGACTAATCTTTTATGCTATAATAAACTACCATGCGTCTACCCGTTTTGGATAGATTAGGTATGGTGTATCAAACGGCAAAGCCGTTTAATATAGTTTGTCACAAAAATTCTAGAAAAGGAGGAAACAAAAATGACAAACAAAAGAACAACAAGGCGCGCACTGTTGTTTAGTGTCCTCAGTATGCTTCTCTGCGTAACCATGCTGATGGGTACGACGTTTGCGTGGTTCACCGACTCTGTGAGCTCGATGAACAACATCATCAAGTCCGGTAATCTGGACGTCGAACTGTATTACAGCTATGACGCAGAAAACTGGGATCTTGTGGACGAAGGTGATATGATCTTCGATCGAAATACCCTTTGGGAACCCGGCCACACCGAGGTGGTTTACCTCAAGGTCAAGAACGCCGGTTCTCTGGCGCTGAAGTATCGTCTTGGCGTAAACGTGGTATCCGAAACTACCGGTACCAACGCTGCCGGCGAGATCTTCAAGCTCTCCAATTACATTAAGTTCGGTACCATCGAAGGTCAGGACGCTAAGTTTGAGACCCGTGATGCCGCGCGTGATGCAGTAGTGAACGGCAAGGTGATTTCTGCCGGCTACACCAAGGGCAGCAGCCTGCTTCCCGCAAACGAGGGAATTTCCGAAGAGTATGTTGCGCTGGTAGTTTACATGCCCGAGTCCGTTGGCAACGAAGCCAACCACAAGACCGGCACCGTTGCTCCCGAAATTACGCTCGGTATCAATCTCGTGGCAACTCAGATGACCTATGAAGAGGATTCCTATGACGATCAGTATGACGCAGATGCTCTGCCCTGTGACGTCATTGCCACTCCCGCCACCATCGATGAGATCCTGGCTTCCGCTGCGGAAGGCACCGTAATCGGTCTGGCTGACGGCAAATACGGCAGCATCACTCTGACTCAGAACGGTCTGACTCTGGTCTCCAACTCTGCCGTTGTGGATTTTGTAAATGCAAACGGCAAGAACAACTGCAAGCTCATCGGTATCACCTTTGACGCTGCAGGTGCACAGGTTGTAAAGGATCCCAAGAGCAATAATCGCGGTGTTTATACGAACGTGACTACCGCCGAAGGCAGCAAGGGTGCGGATAATCTGCAGATCATCAACTGTACCTTCACCGGCACTCCTGCCAATGCGGATGTTTTCGTTTCCATTGCAGCGTATGACAGACAGCGTTCCACCGGTGCTTCCAACGGTCTGGTGGTAGACGGATGTACCTTTGAAACCAATGCGTTCTACTACATTTATTTGTACTACCCCGGCACGAGTCCTAAGAACGGCACCATTATGATCACCAACAACAGCTTTGGTACTGCGAATGCGTCTACTCCCGATGCTGTATATGCAGGTGGTATCAAGAACAACATTTCCGTGATCGGCAACAGCTTTATCAACAGCGGTGTGACCGTTACGCCCCATAACAATGCATCCTGCACCTATGCTCTGAAGGTTTCTGTGCTGGAGAACGATTTCGTGAACACCACCACCGATACCGCGACTGTGATTGGTCTGAGACACTTCTATAATCTTCCCAAATGCAACGTTTTGGTAGCAGATAATACAGCGAACCTCGGTATGTCCGAGCTGTCAGCTCCTTACATTGACGGATTGCAGTATGAGTGCTATGATATCGAAGGCGTTGCCGGCAAGATCAAGTACGCAGGCACCGCTGCAGAGCTGCAGACAGCTCTGAATGAAGCCATTGACGGAACCGTGATCTGCATTACCGATGACATCACCGGTGACGTGACTGCCACCCAGAAGCCTGACGTGAAGGTTACCATCGACGGTGGCGACCACGTCTTTGCTGGCGTGATTACCGTTGACGGCAAGTCCAGTACCTATCTCACCGCAGGTCTGACCATCAAGGACCTTACCTTCAAGGCTGACAGCATCTCCGCGGATGCTTGCATCCGACTGGGTGATGGCACTAACGCTACCCGTTATACCTGCAACGTGACCGTGGAAGGCTGCACCTTTGACGTTCCCGGTGCTGTAGGCGTGAAGTCCTACACCGGCGGTGACAAGAACCTGGTAATCACCGATTGTACCGCAACCGCAAATGCACATTCTTTGGTTCAGGCCAAGGGTATCGACGGCATTCTTGTTGAAGGGTGTACCGTTAACTCCAAGAACGGTATGAATTTCAACAACAGCGATAACGTTACCGTTAGCGGCTGTACCGTTGACGTAAAGGGATATGCCGTACGTTTCGGTGAAAGCAAGGGCGGCGTTGGCGCGGCTGAGATCTATAAAATTGAAAACTGCACTCTGAAGTCCGCTTGCGACGATGGCGATGCTGTGATCGTTCTGCGCGGCACTGCAGACTATGCGACCCTGACTCTGGTGAATACCACTCTTGACGGCACGACCCAGATCACCAATAATGCCACTGGCGCAACTATTGTAAAGTAATTTACGACTGTTTTTAAAGCCAACAAAAATAAAGTGACACCGTTCCCCTCGGGGAACGGTGTTTTCTCGTTTTTTATATTTAAAAATGAAAAAACTGCCATTATTCTATTGACAGCGCGCATAGTGGTCTGTATAATGTAAAAATATAGATTCTAAAAGAAAGCGTGCCGCACTGCGGTTTGAGATATATTATATGGAAGTTAACAGATTACTGGAATATGCAAGGGGCAGGGAGGAGATCTGCCGCTCAAACGACGCCATCGCGCCCGAAATGTACGGGCATTACGGAGTCAAGCGAGGCCTGCGCGATGAGAACGGAAACGGCGTTCTGGCGGGTCTTACCAACATCTCCAAGGTCATTGCCTTTGACTATCCGGGCGGCGTGAAGACGCCCTGTGACGGCAAGCTCTGGTATCGCGGCTACCGCGTGGAAAGGCTGCTGGGAGAGCTTGGCGAGGATACCCTTGGCTACGAAAAGATCGCCTATCTTCTTTTGACGGGAGATCTGCCGACCAAGGCGGAGCTTGCTGATTTCTGCAGCACGATCGCCGAGTGCCGTTCGCTGCCCTCCAATTTTACTCGCGACGTTATCATGAAGGCGCCCAGCGGCGATATCATGAACTCCATGACCCGCAGCATTCTGACCCTTGCCTCCTACGACGATCACATTTCCGATGCGAGCGTTGCCAATTCGCTGCGCCAGTGCATCCAGCTCATTGCGGAATTCCCGCTGCTGGCGGTGTATGCCTACCATGCGTACAACTACTCCGAAAACGGAGAGAGTATGGTCATTCACCGTCCCGATCCCAATTTGTCAACCGCTGAGAATTTCTTGATGATGCTGCGTCCCGACAAAAAGTATACCAAGACCGAAGCAAAGGTGCTGGACACCGCGCTCATTCTGCACATGGAGCACGGCGGCGGTAACAACTCCACCTTCACCACCCGTGTCATCACCTCCTCCGGCTCGGATACCTATTCCACCATGGCGGCGGCGATGTCCTCGCTGAAGGGCCCCAAGCACGGCGGCGCCAACATCAAGGTCATGGAGATGATGGACGATATCCGAAAGAACGTCAGGGATTTTGCCGATAAGGAGGAGCTTTCCGCCTATCTGACCCGCATCATAAAGAAGGATGCCTTTGACAAAAAGGGTCTGGTGTACGGCATGGGCCACGCCATTTATTCGCTGTCCGATCCCCGTGAAAGGGTGTTCAAGGAGTACGTGGCAAAGCTTGCGGCGGAAAAGGGAAGAGATGCGGATCTGACCCTTTACCGAAACGTGGAGGAGCTGGCTCCTATGCTGATCGCGCAGCACAGACGCATCTACAAGGGCGTCAGCCCCAACGTGGACTTTTACAGCGGCTTCGTATACGATATGCTGGGCATTCCCGTGGAGCTGTACACCGCCATGTTCGCCATTGCGAGGATCGTCGGCTGGAGCGCGCACAGGATCGAAGAGCTGATCTGTATGGATAAGATCATCCGTCCCGCTTACATGAGCGTGATGGAGGAAAAATAAACCGAGAATAGGGTAAAAAAGTGAAAAAGACGTTTATGACCACCATGCCCGATCAGGCGGGTGCCTTCCTGAAGGCGGACCGATGTCTGGCTGGGCTTGGATTGAATATCACCCGTGTCAGCTACAATAAGGCGGTGGACGCCCATATGCTGTTCATCGAGGCGGAGGGCAGCGAGGAATCGCTGCGGCTGGCGCAGCGGGAGCTGTCAAAGCTTGGCTATCTCACCGAACAACACCGCGGCAGCGGCGTGATCCTCTTTGAATTCAAGCTGAAAAATGAGGCGGGTGCTCTGTACCCCGTGACAAAGCTGGTGGAGGATTTCGGCTTCAATATTTCCTACATGAGCTATACCCAGAGCGAAGGCGAATACCAGCGCTTTAAAATGGGCATTTTCATCGAAGACCCTGCGGCGCTTTCCGATTTCATGCACCGTGCGTCCGAGATCTGCCCCGTGAAGGTACTGAACTACGACAAAAGCGAAAAGGTGCTGGACAACACCGTGTTTTATCTGTCCTTTGCCAATGAGATCTCCGAAAAGATGGGCTTTGACGAGAGAGCGAAGAACCGTCTGGTGGTCAATGCCAACCGCATCATGCAGATCCTTGACGAGCAGGGCAATCCGCCCTACAAGACCTTTGACTACATCGGAAAATTTGCCGACTGCATTCACAAGGGCGCCGGTGAGGGATACGTTCCCCGCGTGAGCCGTCTGCAAACTGCGGGCGGTATTCCCGTGTTGCTCATTGAGCCGCCCTGCGGCAGCAACACCACCGTTTTGTTCCTTCCCGACCGTCTTCTGGTGTGCGACGGAGGCTTCCCCTGCTACGAAGAGGAGCTGCTGGCGGTGCTGCGTCGGGAGATCCCCGATTTTGACACGTGCAAAAAAGAGATCTTTTTGTCGCACGGGGACGTGGACCACGTGGGACTGTGCGATATATTTGATAAGGTGCATCTGAGCGCCAACTGTCTTGAAAATTTCCGCCGAGAAAGGGACGGCGAGGGAGCCTTCCGTGAGGAGAACCCTCTGCACGCTCCCTACGTGAAGATCAGCAAGCTTCTTGCGCACTATAAGACCCCCGAGGCAAAATGCTTTTGCCCCATTGGGGAAAAGAGCAAGCCCACAGAGGCTCTGCGCTTTGCGGGAGAAATGAAGGTGGGTGAGCTGACCTTCAAGGTGTACGACGGCATGGGCGGACACGTGCTCGGGGAGGCGATCTATGTCGAGCCCACGCACAGGATCGCATTTACCGGCGACGTTTTGGTAAATCTCAAGAATTTCACCGCCGAGCAGGCGAGGTTCAACCGACTGGCACCCTATCTCATGACCTCGGTGGATACCGATCCCGCCGCCGCCAAGGCGGAGCGCGAGGCACTTATGTCCATTCTCACGCCCGGCCTCTGGCAGATCTTCCCCGGCCACGGCGGGGTGATGACGGTGGAAGTGGATGAAAAATGATCCCAAAAGCATTTTGGAGGAATAATGGGATTTCTGGATTTTATCAAGAATCTTCCTGCAATGAATGAATTGACAGGTAGCTTTGGAGAGCATATGGCCAAACTGTGCGCTCAAACAATTCCGGGAGCGCTAGTTTTAAGAGATGTGGTGATAGATGGTGCAGACAACTATACGTCCCAGATTGATCTGATCATTGTGGGAAGCAAGGGGATATACGTTGTAGAAGTTAAAACGTTTCCTGATGCCAAAATTTACGGTGATACGCAAAAAACAAAATGGTATGTATATAACCATGGGAGAAAGTATGAAATCTACAGCCCTTTAAAGCAAAATCAAAAGCACGTGACCTATTTGAAATCATTTTTAAAGGATTATAAAAACACGCCAATTTTTTCGATTATTACGATGATTTGTGAGGATTATAGTATCAGCGGAGATAATCCACCCGAAACGGTTATCTGCAGCGGGTTACCTGCGATGAAAAAAGGAATTGAATTGATTTCCAAGGATAGACAGGAAATTTGGAATGAAACCCAAAAGGAGGAAATCTTTACTTACATTCAAAACCATCAGTACGCAGAAAAGAATGCGCGCAGAGAGCATAAAGAACAGGTGATTGCATATAAAAGGGAACTGGAGAAAATGAAGGAGAAAAAAATGTGCCCTTATTGCAAAACAGAATTGGTGCTAAGAAACGGTAAGTACGGTTCGTTCTACGGCTGTTCACAATATCCTCGATGTAAGTATACTTTGAAATAGAATTACTCCAATAGAAAAGCGTCGGAACTGTGTTCCGACGCTTTTGGTTATTCGTCTTTTCTGTATTCTATGAGATCGCAAATGTCGCAATTCAGCACTTCGCAAATGCGGTTGAGTATATAGCTATCATACCGTTTTACTTTATTTTTATAGTAATTATCGATGATATGATATTGGATGCCACTTGACTTGGCAAGCTGATATCGACTGATCTGTTTTTCTTGTAGAATTCGGTCTAACTTTAATTGAATCATGATCATACACCTCTATGTCTATTTTATGAGATATATATCCACTTGACAATTCTCTTGATTGGGTATATACTTATATAGATATATATAAACAAAGGTGATGTAGTGAAGATTGTAATAGCGGGAAGCAGAGGATATACGAACTATGAACAGGCAAGCACATATTTAAATGCTTGTTTTCAAAGGCTTGGGTTGCCTAAAGAAGATATTACGATAATATCCGGAGCCTGTCGCGGTGCAGATTCACTGGGAGAGCGCTTTGCTGTTGAAAACGGTATTCAACTGATAAGGGTCCCGGCAGATTGGAGAATTTACGGAAAAGGAGCCGGACCCAAACGAAATCGAACAATGGTAGATATGTGCGACTATATTATTTGTTTTTGGGATGGCAAAAGCGCTGGCACAGAATCTTTGATTGAATATGCGCGTCAAAAGAACAAGCCGGTTATGATACAGTATATATAAAACAGATGTCGGATATACGTTCAAAAACTATGGCAAGGAGTTTTGTTAAGGAAAAAGCGTCGGAACTGTGTTCCGACGCTTTTCGTTATTCATTTTGAAATTCCGCTTCGTCGATTCGACTTTCCAAATTTTTCTGCCTGTTTTTCAAAAACCATTCATCGGGAAAGGCGGGCTTATCCTTTGGCTCGAAGAGGTAGCAAACGGCATCTCCCGTTTCCAGATCGTCGCAGTAGAGATCCTTGTATTCAAAGCGGTCTGCCATGGCGTAGGCATCGATCAGGGCGTTTCTGCACTTGCACCAGTTGTGGATGCGGTAGCCGGGATCGGCGGCGTCGCAGAGCGTGGCGCAAAAATGGATACAGTTATAGCAGGTCTTGATCATACTTCGATGCCCGCTTCCTTCATGAGCATTTTGTTGAATTCCTCGGCGGTATTGTAGCCCATGCGCTTCTGACGGTTGTTCATGGCGGCGATCTCCATGATGATGGCAAGGTTACGGCCGGGGCGCACGGGGATGGTGACCATAGGCACCTTGATGTCCATGATATCGTAGTACTGGGTCTCAAGTCCCAGACGGTCGTAGTATTTATCGGGATCCCAGGGCTCCAGCACCACCACCATATTGATCTTTTCGGTCTCCTTGATCGCACCGATACCGAAGATGCGGCGCACGTCCACGATGCCGACTCCGCGCAGCTCCGCGTAGTAGCGGATGGTGTTGGGGGCGGTTCCCACAAGGGTCTTGGCGGAAACCTTTTTGATCTCCACCGCGTCGTCTGCGATGAGACGGTGGCCGCGCTTTAAAAGCTCGATGGCGGTCTCGCTCTTACCGATGCCGCTGGAGCCGACGATCAGAATACCCTCGCCGTAGACCTCGACCAGAACGCCGTGGCGGGTGATGCGGGGTGCCAGATGCACCTGCAGGGAGGCAATGAGGGCGGCCATCAAATCGGTGGTCTTGGTGGCGGCCCGCAGAACGGGCACCTTATGCTGCTTTGCCAGCTCCAAAAAATAGTCGGGGGCGCCGTCATGTCCTGTGAAGATGACGGCGGTGGGATTGCGGGAAAGAAAACCGTCGATATTGCGCAGTCTGGTTTCGCTGTCCAGGCTTGCCAGATATTCCGATTCGGCGTTGCCGATGATCTGGAGGCGCTGAGGCTCAAACTGTCTGTAAAAGCCGCTCAGCGCCAGCCCGCAGCGGTGTACCTCGGGGCGGGAGATCTCGATGGTTTCGGGATCCACAGGCAGATAGATCTCCTCCATGGAAAATTCTTTCATAATGGCCGAAAGCGGTATGGTATATATCTTCATAGGCACCTCACGGATATTGATAGCATCAGTATAGCACGTTTTTCTTTATTTTTCAATATCAAAGTGTGAGAATATCGGACAAACCGAGATGCATAGGATGCAGTATCGGACTTGGAGGTGCGTTATGAAACGAAATACGTGGTGGCTTTGTATGCTGACGGCGGCGCTGCTGGTCTTAGTGACCTTGCAGGTGACGGAAAAAAGAGACTCTCAAGCCGAGCGTTACCATCCGAACGGCAGCGAGCCGGTGTACGTGGGGATCTTCGGTGAGTAAAAAGCGGCTTGTCGTCAAGCCCTCGGCGGTGGCGGTGTGGCTCTGCTTTGCGCTCTTTGAGCCCTCTGTGTACACGGCGCTTCTTTTTGGGGTGATGGCGCTGCACGAATGCGGACATCTACTGGCGCTTCGGCTGTGCGGTGTGCGGGAAACGCAGATGGTCATTTCCGGATTCGGTGCGGAGATCCGCTATCATACGGCGGTGAAAAGCGTTTGGGGCAGGATCTTCATCGCACTGGGAGGGATCCTCATGAATCTGCTGCTTGGGACAGTGATGCTTTATTGGTACAGATTGCCGCTTTGCCTGTTTACGTCGGTTGCCTCTTTTGTACTGGCGTTTTTGAATCTGCTGCCCGTGCGGGGGCTTGACGGAGCAAGAGCGCTTGAGGAATGCTTGATATACTTTGCCGATTACGGAACGGCCTATGCGGTGATGCGATGGTCATCGGTCATGGGACTGCTGCTGCTCGGACTGCTTTCGGCTTTCGTTTTGATGGAAAGCGGCTTCAATTTTTCGCTTCTTCTTTTTACTTTGTATCTTTCTTTGTCGATTTTTCGCTGAAAAAACGCAAAAAAGTCAAAAAATATTCACAAATCCCTTGACTATTGCTCCCATACCGGCTATAATGGAAAATGCACATTACAAATAGCACGATTTTTGCATCTGTGCCAACGTTCCGCAGGGGAGCAAAGTCCAAGGCGGAATCATCATTGTTAAAACTGAATAACATGTACACATCTTGCAGTTCTAATGTGGCAATGCCACTCAGGAATCGTTATCGGATCACGGTCCGATTTTGGAAACAGCCTGCTGCAGCCGATCTCAAATTCTGATGCGGAGAAATACCGCCGTGGAGATGTCCTCAATAATTTACAGGGGGGACGTTTTTTTCGTGGATCAAGACTCGGTCTGTAAAAACTCTTTGCGGGGGCGACTGTTAGCCGGGTGTGGGGTTTGCGCAGAGCTGTATACGGCTGTACGCGGCCTTTTGCCGCAAAGGGGGATGCAAAAAATGTCTGAACTTAAGAATTTAATTGAACTACGTAACATTTCAATGTCATTTGACGGTGAAACGGTGCTTGACGACCTCAATCTGTCCATCAAGGACGGAGAGTTCGTCACCTTTTTGGGTGCTTCCGGATGTGGTAAGACCACCACGCTGCGCATCATTGCGGGCTTCATCGATCCGATACAGGGAGATGTTTTTTTTGATGGAGAGCGTATCAACGGCGTACCGCCTCACAAGAGAAACGTGAACACCATCTTCCAGCGTTACGCGCTGTTTCCGCATCTGAACGTGTACGAAAACGTGGCGTTCGGTCTGCGGGTGGCGAAGGTTCCGAAGGAGGAGCTGCACGAGCGCGTCATGGAGATGATCGCCATGGTGAACTTAAAGGGGCTGGAGCACCGCAAGGTGGACAAGCTCTCGGGCGGTCAGCAGCAGAGAGTTGCCATTGCCAGAGCCATCGTCAACCGACCCAAGGTTCTGCTGCTGGACGAGCCTTTGGCGGCTCTTGACTATAAGCTGCGCAAGGATATGCAGAACGAGCTCAAGCGCATTCAGCGCCAGCTGGGCATTACCTTCATTTTCGTCACCCACGACCAGGAAGAGGCGCTGTCCATGTCGGATACCGTGGTGGTCATGAACGAGGGCAAGATCCAGCAGATCGGTTCTCCTACCGATATTTACAACGAGCCCATCAACGCATTCGTTGCCGACTTTATCGGCGAATCCAATATCATTGCCGGCACCATGGTGCGCGATTACCTTGTGCGCATGGACGGAAGAAACTTCACCTGCCTTGACCATGGCTTTGGTGAAAACGAGCCGGTGGACGTGGTCATTCGTCCCGAGGACGTGGACATCGTTCCGCTGGATCGCGGTATGCTGGAGGGGGAGGTCACCTCGGTGATCTTCAAGGGCGTGCACTACGAAATGATCATCGACGTTTGCGGCTTCAAATGGATGGTGCAGACCACCGACGTGCAGGAGGTGGGCGACAAGGTGGGCCTTTACATCGAGCCCGATGCCATCCACATCATGAAGAAGTCCAAGTATTCCGATATGTTCGGAGATTACAGCACCTACAGTGACGAGATGGAAGAGGCACTGGCGGGTGAGGAAGAGGAGGAGCAGGCGTGAAAACAGCGAAACCCGGATGGGGCAATCGGCTGTTGAACGCTCCGTACATCCTTTGGGCGGCGATCTTTATCATCGTGCCCCTTATCATGGTGGCGGTGTATGCCTTCACCGAAACAGCCAACGTCTTTTGTCTGGAGGCCCGGTACAAGGGACAGACCTATTCCTACGAGATCGAAATGTATTCGGGTAAGATACTGAAGGGAGATCCCGGCAGCTTTACTCTTGATCCCGAAATGGAAGGCAACGTCAATATGGACTATGCCAAGGACATGGTGGCAAAGTGCTTGGGCGCTGAGCGCTCCGAGGTGACCTTCACCAAGGCGAAGCCCGAGTACAACCGTGTGTCCTCTTTTACCTTTGCCAATATAAGGACCGCCTTTTCGGGCAACTACGTCCGCGCCTTCGGGCAGTCGCTGTGGCTGTCGGTGCTGGCGACCTTGATCTCTCTTGTGGTCGCCTACCCCTTTGCCTATGCGCTCAGCCGCACGAGCATTCGCTCGCAAAAGATCCAGATGCTGCTCATCATGCTGCCCATGTGGATGAATATGCTGATCCGCACCTATGCGTGGACCGATATTATCGCCAGTGGCGGTATCCTTAATAAAGCGCTCGGCTTCATCGGTCTTGGCCCGTTCAAGATGCTGGAGACCGAGGGAGCGGTGGTCATGGGTATGGTATACAATTATCTGCCGTATATGATCCTGCCCATCTATACCATCATGTCCAAGATCGAGCCTTCGCTGCTGGAGGCAGCGGAGGACCTTGGCTGCAACGGCTTTGGAAAGCTGCGCAGGGTCATCATGCCCCTGAGCCTTCCGGGCGTGGTGTCGGGAATCATCATGGTGTTCGTGCCCTCGATCTCGACCTTCTATATTTCCTATAAGATGAGTAACGGTAAGATCACGCTGATCGGTGACCTCATCGAAACGCAGATGAAGAACCAGATGACCACGGGCGGACTCAACGTCGGCGCGGCGCTGTCGCTGCTGCTGATGGTGATCATTCTGATCTGTACCTTTATTCTCAACCGTGTTGACAAAGACGGGGAAGGGAGCGTGATGGTATGAAGCACGTAAACCGATTGATCATGGCGCTGGTGTATATCTTTTTGTATGCACCGCTTCTTGTCATGGTGATCTTTTCCTTCAGCGGCGGTAACCACACCTCCGTGTTCCAGGTGGTGGAGGGCAGACCCTTCTACTACTGGTATGAGCAGCTGTTCAGAGAGGGCAACCCGCTTCTGCGCTGCCTTTGGAATTCCATTCAGCTGGGCATCGTTTCGGCGCTGATCGCAACGGTGCTGGGCACGGTGGCTGCGGTGGGCATCTACCGCATGAAGAATCGCAGACTTTCCTCTTCGATGATGATGGTCAACAACATTCCCATGATGAACCCCGAAATCGTGACCGGCGTATCCATGATGCTGCTGTTCATGTTCGTGGGCGTCATGCTGGGCGTGTCGGGTGAAAAGACCAACTTCTGGACCCTCTTGATCGCCCACGTGACCTTCAGCACGCCTTACGTGCTGCTGAACGTGCTGCCTAAGCTGCGTCAGACCGACCCGCATCTTCTGGAGGCGGCGCAGGATCTGGGATGCACGCCCACCAAGGCGTTCTTCAAGGTGGTCATTCCGCAGATCCGTCCCGGTATCGTGGCAGGATTTTTGATGGCGTTTACCCTGTCCTTTGACGATTTCGTCATCAGCTACTATACCACAGGCAGCTCCTTCAAGACCCTGCCGGTGTATATCTACAACATGGTCAGAAAGCCCGTAACGCCCGAGATCTATGCGCTGTACAGCATTATTCTGGCGGGCATTTTGGTGCTGCTGATCGTGTACAATGTCGTTTCCGCCAAGACCCCTGCGGCGGGAAAGAAGAGGTGAGCACATGAAGCGAATCATTTCTTGTGCGTGCGCTCTGCTTCTTGTCGCTGCCTCGGTCCTGTTTGGCGGCTGCGGTGCGCCCGTGAACACCGACGTGACGGTGGAGAGCACCTATACAAAAGAATTCGCGGGAAAGAGCCTGAACGTTTACAACTGGGCGGAGTATATTTCGGTGGGTGAGGACGATACCCTCAACGTCAATGCCGCCTTTGAAAAGCTGACCGGTATTCGCGTGAACTACAACACCTACGAAAGCAACGAGGTCTTGTATTCCACATTGACCGGCGGCACCGTGCAGTGTGAGATCATTATCCCTTCGGATTACATGATCGCACGTCTGTCGGACGAGGGAATGCTGCAGGAGCTGGACTTTTCGCAGATCCCCAATTACAAATATATCGATCCCGTATATAGAGATCAGTATTACGATCCCGAAAACAAATACACCGTTCCTTATGCCGTGGGTATGGTCGGTATCATCTATAACACCACGATGGTGAAGGATCCGCAAAAGAGCTGGGGGCTGATGTGGGACCCTGCCTACAAGGGACAGGTGCTCAATTTCAATAACAGCCGTGACGCCTTTATGACGGCTCAGTGCTATGCGGGCATCGATCTGAATACCAAGGATATCGCGCAGTGGGAAGAGGCTGCCAAGCTGCTGAAAAAGCAGAAAAAAGAGGTGGATCCCGGCTACGTCATGGACGAGGTCTTCAAGATGATGGAGAGCGGCGAAAAGGCGATCGCTCCCTATTACGCAGGTGACTTTCTGACCATGCAGGAGGAAAACCCCGATCTGGATTTCTTCTATCCCGAGGAGGGCACCAATATCTTCGTGGACGCCATGTGCGTGCCTGCCACTGTGAAAAAGGACTCGGATGAATACAAGATGGCGATGATGTACATCAATTTCATGAACGAGATCGACGTGGCGCTGGCAAACGCGGAGTATCACTATTACGGAAGCCCCCACACGGGCGTGGTGCAGGACGACCGCTATTCGCTGAAGGGTGACCCCATCCTTTATCCCGAGGACAAGACGTACATTGCCGAAAAATGCACCTATTACGAGAATATGCCGGTGAAGATCCTGCAGAAATACGAAAAGCTGTGGGAAGACGTGAAGGCATCGTAATAAAATTTTAAATTTTTTCAGAAAAAGTATTGCATTTGCGGAAAAACTGTGATACAATGCTTTCGTTGCGGAGTTTTCTATGGGAAAATTCTGCCCATTAACGGAACAGTCCGCTGCATTGCTCTGCATGAATGTTCCAGAAATAAGGAGGAGCCAAACAATGGATTTGATTAAGGCTTTTACAAGTGAGCAGTTCAGAAAGGACGATCTGGTTCTGAACATCGGTGATACCGTTAAGGTACACAACAAGATCAAAGAAGGCGCAAGAGAAAGAATTCAGCTCTTCGAAGGCACCATCATCGCAAAGCACGGCGGCGGTATTTCCGAAACCTTCACCGTTAGAAGAATCTCCTACGGCGTAGGTGTTGAAAAGACCTTCCCCGTACATTCTCCCAACGTTGTTAAGGTAGACGTAGTTCGTTCCGGTAAGGTTAGACGTGCTAAGCTGTACTACCTGCGCGACAGAGTAGGTAAGGCTGCCAAGGTTAAGGAATCTAACTGATTTTGAAGAGAGGTATTTGAAATGAAACAAGGAATTCATCCCAAGTATGAAGAAGTCACTGTAAAGTGCGCTTGCGGTGCTGAGTACAAGACTCGTTCCACCGCTGCCAATATGCGCGTAGAAATTTGCTCCAACTGCCATCCCTTCTTTACCGGCAAACAGAAGTTTGTTGACGCGGGTGGACGTGTTGACAAGTTCAAGAAGCGTCTGGAAGCAGCAAAGAAGTAATCGAAAGATTGCCCGTGACTGTCAGAACACAAGAAAGCAAGAAGGGTTGTTGCCAAGCGCAACGGCCCTTTTGCTCTTTTAAGGAAGAAAAGTATGGAAAAACGTGAAGTGATATTACGAAACGTGTGCGGCGAGGAGGAAAGACCCGCGCAGGCGGTGCTGGTCTCGGTCTTTCCCAAGGGAAGGGACAAAAGAGAGCACGAGGCATCTCTGGAGGAGCTGCGTCGGCTGACCGAAACGGCGGGTGCAGAGGTCTTCGCCGTGCTCATCCAGGAGCGCGACAATCCCGATCCCGCCACCTTCATCGGCTCGGGCAAGCTGGAGGAGCTGGAAAAGCTCTGCCACGACGGCGGTGCGGAGCTGGTGATCTGCGACGACGACCTTTCTCCCTCCAAGATCCGCAATCTGGAGGACGCTCTGCCCGACGGCGTGCGGGTCATCGACCGCAGTATGCTGATTCTTGACATTTTTGCGCTGCACGCCGCCACTGCCGACGGTAAGCTGCAGGTGGAGCTGGCGCAGCTGAAGTACACGGCCCCCCGTCTGACGGGCAGAGGTAAGGATATGTCGCGCCTTGGCGGCGGTATCGGTACCCGAGGCCCCGGCGAAAGTAAGCTGGAAAGCGACAGACGGCATCTGCGCTCCCGCATTGCGGCGCTGGAGGAGGAGCTGGAGAATTTACGCAAGAACCGCGAGATCCAGCGCAATCAGCGTACCCGTTCGGGGGTCTTCAAGGTCGCCATCGCGGGCTATACCAATGCGGGCAAGTCCACGCTGCTCAATCGCTTGACCGATGCGGGCATTCTGGCGGAGGATAAGCTGTTTGCCACCCTTGACCCCACCACTCGACAGTACACACTGCCCTCGGGCAAAAAAATACTGCTGACCGATACGGTCGGATTCATTCGCAATCTGCCCACCCATCTGATCAAGGCGTTTCGCTCGACTCTTGACGAGGTATGCTATGCGGACGCACTGATCATCGTGGCAGATAGCTCCGACCCCGAGTGCGAAGCGCAGCTGCGGGTCACCGACGCGCTCTTGGAAGAGCTGGGAGCGAAGGGAAAGCCCACGCTGTATTTGATGAACAAATGCGATAAGGAAAGTGCGCTGCTTCCCTCGCTTGAGCACAAGGACGATCGGGTGCTCTTTGTATCGGCACTGACAGGTCGCGGCATTGCCGACCTGATCGGCACGCTGGAGGAACTGGCCTGCTCCGGCAAGGTGCAGTGGAAGCTGCTGATCCCGCAGGACAAGCTGGCGCTGGTGTCCGAGCTGTACGGCGAGGGCACGGTGCTGGAGGTGGATTACACCGCCGAGGGGGCTTTGGTCACTGCACTGCTGGACGGCAGAATGCAGGCCAAGTGTCTACCCTACAAACAAGACTGAAATTCAAGGAGATGCGTATGGCGGAAAAACCTTATATTACGCTTTCCGGCGACGGAAAGGGAAAGTACAGCGAAAAGAAATCCGATTTTCTCGGCTTTGCCAAGCACGTGACAAGAGAATCGGAGGCGATCGCCTATATTGCCGCCATCCGCAAGCAGTATAGTGATGCCAGACACCACGTGTACGCCTACCTGCTCACAGAGGGCAATGCAACCCGTTACAGCGATGACGGTGAACCGCAGGGCACGGCGGGTCCTCCCGTGCTGGACGTGCTGGCAAAGCGCGGCGTGCGGGATGCCGTTGTGGTGGTGGTGCGCTATTTCGGCGGCACTCTGCTCGGTACCGGCGGACTGGTGCGTGCCTACACCGAAGCGGCAAAGCTTGCGGTGGAGGACGCGGGGGTGGTGACCCTGATCCCGTTTGCGGTCTATACGGTGGATACCGATTACGGCGACTATCAGAAGTTGATCGCTGAATGCAAAAAGATCGGCGTGACGGTGCAGGACAGCGTTTTCACCGACCGCGTGGTGACCACCTGCTCACTGCCGAAGGAAAAAAGCGATGATTTTATGCTGCGCATGCGGGATCTCTTCGGCGGAAGAGTGACGCCCGAATACGTGGAAGAAAGGCTCGGCGCCGGAATGTGACCGAGCCTTTTTTTACATGTTGAGATAATACGGTCAAAAAAAGGGATTTTTAATTTTTTTGCGTATATTATATGTGAGTTAGTATCGATTCAAGACGAAACTGCGAAGGAGTGGTCAAAAAGTGACTGCAAAAGAGATGCTGTTTGCCAGAGAAAGGGACTATTTGTCCCCTTTTGCCTGCCTTTCCGAACAAACAAAGGGCAGGCTAACGCCCCTTGCTCCCGATGCCATGCGCACTGAGTTTCAAAGGGACCGTGACAGGATCATTCACAGCAAGGCGTTTCGCCGCCTCATGCACAAAACGCAGGTGTTTTTGTGCCCCGAGGATGACCATTATCGCACGCGCCTGACCCACACGCTGGAGGTGTCGCAGATCGCGCGTACCGTTGCCAGAGCCCTGCGGCTGAACGAGGATCTGGTGGAGGCGATCGCCCTCGGACACGATCTGGGGCACACCCCCTTCGGCCACGCAGGCGAGAGACTGCTCGACCGTAAGAGCAGCTTTGGCTTCAGCCATGCAAGGCAAAGTCTGCGAGTGGTGGATCACAATGAAGAACTGAATCTGACCTACGAGGTACGCAATGGCATCCTCTGCCATTCGGGGGATGATAGGGCGGCAACGCTTGAGGGACGCGTGGTGCGTCTGGCAGACCGTATTGCTTACCTCAATCACGATATCGACGACGCCTGCCGCGGCGGGATCATTGCTGAGGACGATATTCCTCTGATGCTTCGCAATACTTTGGGATATTCCTCCAGCGAGCGCATCGCTTGCATGGCGGGCAGCATCGTCAAGCGCGGCATCGAGGACGGAGAGATCGCCATGGAGGACGAGATCGCAGCGGCAACAGAGGAGCTGAGAGATCTTCTCTTTGAGATCGTTTACAAAAACCCGATCGCCAAGGGCGAGGAGGGCAGAGCGGAGGCAATGCTGGGCATGCTGTTCGACTATTATCTGCAGCATCCCGAGCAGATGCCGAGCCAGTATCAGAAATGGCTGGGCAAGGAAGAGACCGAACGGATCGTGGTGGACTTTATCGCCGCCATGACCGACCGATACGCCATCAATCTGTTCAAAGCCAATTTTGTGCCGGAAGTATGGCAGGGCGGCAAGCCCTCCCGCTTCGGCGAGGAAGTAGAGCTTTAATAAGAAAAATCAAGGAAGGGAGGGAGCGCGTTGATCGACAGACGCGTGGTTGAGGAGATCAAATACCGCAACGACATACGGGACGTCATTTCACAGTACGTCACTCTGAAACGCGCCGGCTCCAATTACAACGGTTTATGCCCCTTCCATTCCGAAAAAACGCCGTCCTTTACCGTGTTCACCGCAGGAGAAGGTAATTTTTACTGCTTTGGTTGCGGAGCGGGAGGAGACGTGGTCACCTTTGTTATGCGGGCGGAAAATCTGGATTATCCAAGTGCACTCGAATTTTTGGCAAAAAGGGCGGGAATCGACATTCCCGAGGACAGTGCCAAATCGCAGGGAGAGGTATCCCGCACCCGTGTGATGGATATGAACCGCGAGGCGGCAAGGTTTTTCCATGCGACGCTGGTGTCGGGAAATTATCCCGAGGCGCTTTCCTATCTGCGGGATAAGCGGGCGTTTCCACCCGCGCTCATTCGCCATTTCGGGCTTGGCTTTGCGCCAAACGAGTGGGGAAGCCTTGTGAAGCATTTAAAAAGCAAGCATTTCAGCGAAGAGGAAATGATAGCGGCAAACCTGGCGGCAAAAAGCGCAAAGGGAACGGTGTACGATGTGTTCCGCAACCGCATCATTGTGCCGATTCTCGATATAAACGGAAACGTGGTGGCATTTGGCGGAAGAGTTATGGATGACTCCAAGCCGAAGTATCTCAATTCCACCGACACACCCGCCTTCAAAAAAAGGCGAACGCTGTTTGCTCTGAATTTTGCCAAGGATCTGTGCGCTGAGCGCATGATCCTTTGCGAAGGATACATGGACGTCATTGCCCTGCACGGTGCGGGATTTTCAAATGCGATCGCAACGCTGGGAACTGCCATCACCGAGGAGCATGCACGGCTGATGAAGCGCTATACCAAGGAGGTCGTCATCTGCTACGATGCCGACGAGGCGGGACAAAGAGCGGCAGACAAGGCGTTTTCGCTGCTGTCCGAGGTGGGGCTTGAGACCAAGATCCTGAAGGTCGAGGGCGCCAAGGACCCGGACGAATACATAAAGAAATACGGAGCAGGGAAGTTTAAACTACTGCTTGAAGGAAGTCGGACCCGATTTGATTTCAAATTGGGAAGCATTTTGGAAAAGCACGATATTACCGTACCGCTTGAAAAGATACGGGCAGCCGACGAGGCGGCCGAGCTGATCGCAGGCTTCTATTCGGCGGTGGAACGGGATATATATATCGACACGGCGGCGAGGAAGCTGTCGGTGCCGACGGATACGCTGAAGGCAGACGTGCAGCAGAAGATCCGCAGTCGGCAAAAGAAGGAAAACAAGGAAGAGCTGCGACGGGTGATGTCGGAAAGTGCGGGATACGGCAATCGGACCAATCCCGATTACGTGCGCAATCCTGCGGCGGCAAGTGCCGAGGAGACGATCCTGGGACTGATCTTATACAGTCCCGAGCTGCTTGGAGGTATCGAGGCGTCGGGAGAGCTGCGGGAGGAAACCTTCCAGACCGAGTTTAACCGTAGAGTGTTCGCAGCCATCCGCGCGATCTACAACGATCATCAGACTCTGGAGGAAGGACTGCTGTCGGAGCGGTTTACCCCCGAGGAGATGGGGCGGATCATCGGCATGAAGGTGCGCCGTACCGCACTTACCAATAACGGGGAGGATGTGCTCAAGGAGTGCATTGCTCGCCTTCAAAACGCAAGAACAAAAGGAAATAATATCGAGGACATCGAAGATATACTGGGTGCAAAACGGAGGAAACAGAATGAGTAATCATCAGCAGAACACGCCTGTGCAGGAAACACCTCACGGCAAAAAAAATCAGAAGCTGAGCCTTTCGGAGCTGCTGGAGCAGGGCAAAGCCAAGGGAAGTCTGAACAGCAGCGAAATTATGACCTCTATTGAGGATACCGATTACGATCAGGAGCAGATCGATCGATTCTACGAGGAGCTGGAAAGAAACGGAGTGGAGATCACCGACGACTATATCGGCGTGGATGATCCCAAGTTCGTTGCCGAGATCGAGAACGAGATCGAGCGCTACGAAAGCCCCGAGGAAATGGAGAAGATGCTGGCGCAGGAGGGTCTTGCCATTGATGACCCCGTGCGTATGTATCTGAAGGAGATCGGTAAGGTTCCGCTGCTGACCGCGGAAAAGGAAATGGAGCTTGCCATCCGCATGTCTGAAGGCGATGAGATTGCCAAGCAGCAGCTGGTGGAGGCAAACCTGAGACTGGTTGTCAGCATTGCCAAGAGATCGGTGGGCAAGGGCATGAGCTTCCTCGACCTGATCCAAGAGGGTAACCTCGGTCTGATGAAGGCGGTGGAAAAATTCGATTACCGTCGCGGCTACAAGCTTTCTACCTATGCGACCTGGTGGATCCGTCAGTCGATCGCCAGAGCGATTGCCGATCAGGCACGAACCATCCGCATTCCCGTGCACATGGTGGAGACGATTCACAAGGTGGCACGCATTCAGCGTCAGCTGGTGCAGGAGCTGGGCAGAGATCCCACGGCGGATGAGGTGGCAAAGCAGATGAAGATGAGCCCCGACAAGGTACGTGAGATCATGAAGATCGCGCTGGACCCCGTTTCACTGGAAACTCCCATCGGAGAAGAGGAGGACAGCCATTTGGGCGACTTTATCGAGGACTGTGATTCTCCCGCTCCCGCAGAGGCGGTTTCCTACACGCTGCTGCGCGAACAGCTCAATGAGGTGCTGCACACCCTGACCCCCAGAGAAGAGCAGGTTCTCAAGCTCAGATTTGGTTTGGACGACGGCAGAACCCGTACTCTGGAGGAGGTTGGCAAGGTGTTTAACATCACTCGCGAGCGTATCAGACAGATCGAAGCCAAGGCGCTGCGCAAATTGCGTCACCCCAGCCGCTCCAAGAGACTGAAGGACTATTTGGACTAATAAAAATTAGGCAAAGCGCACAAAAAAACAGACCATAAATCGGTAGAAATGACGGATTTTTGGTCAAAACATACAATATAAACAACATTTTTTTGTACAAATACACCCAAAAAGTGTGATAAACAAACATTTTTTTTGAAAAAACTGCGTCATAAGATGAAAATGTTAAGATGCGGAGAAGGATTTTCTCCTTGACAATCCGCACTTTTTGGTGTATGATAGTACTGTTCAAAGTAGTATTAGGAGGACATTCCATATGAAAAAAAGAATTATCAGTTTCCTGCTTTGTATGTTGATGCTTGCCGGCACAGCGTTATCCTTTGCAGGATGCGGCGATGAATCGCAGAAGATCTATTCGGAAAGCAAGCCGAAGGCTATGACCATCTCGATTACCACCGTATACGATTACGATGAAAACAGCGCCAGCCAGCGCGAAGCGCTCAAGCAGGTACAGGACGCTCTGAACCTGATCACCGAGACCAAGTACAACACGCACGTTGTGATCAATGCTATGAGCAGCGAAGACTATATGGAAACCGTTCTGGAAACCTCCAAGAACATTCTCGGCGAGGTTGCGGGCGAAGAAGAGCCTATGAAAGAACTGACCAATGCCAAGAGCGACGCAGAAAAGACTGCGAAGCGTCAGGCAATTCTCGATAAGAGAAAGTACGCTTCCAAGTATCAGGTTTACCAGAGCAACGAATGGAAGGATGCTGCCAATACCGATAAGGTGTATTTGGACGAAAACGGCAGATATAAGACCATCTATCCCTCCGTTGATAAAGAAGGTAACTACAATGAAAAGGGTGCTCAGCTTGACATCGTGCTGGTCAACAGCGCAGAGATGTACAACAAGATGGTATTCAATAACTATCTGTACCTCATCGACAGCACTCTGTCCGGCGACTCCACCGGCACCAACCTGATCTCCAAGTTCGTAAACGAATATGTTCACGACTACGTGGATATGGACTTGAGCGCAAGCGATGAGACCAGTGATCTGTATGCTGTTCCCAACAATGCGGTATTTGGCGAGTACGGCTATATCGTTGTAAACAAGAAGCTCTTTGATGCCTACGGCTATGACATCAATTTCGACTACAGCAACGTGGTGCAGGGAAGCAAGGCTTGCGACGACTTTAGCGACTTCGAGAATTTTGTCATGAACATCGCTAAGGACGTTGCCAACGGCACGATCAGCGTTAAGGATGAATACAAGGATAGTGTTAGCTCTATCTTTGCAGACAAGGACAATCTGTATCCCGTGCTGAACAATCCCAATCTGGAGTTCCGTTCTATTTTCGGTGCTGATTCTGTCTTGATTGCGGATGCAACCTCCAAGTTCAATATGGATGCAACTCCTGCGCCCAAGGCGATCACCGACTCTCGTATTTTCAAGTCCTATTTCCGTACTATGTACACTTTAACCCAGACCACCGCTTACAGCGCTGTTAAGAATCCCATCACTGCTGAGTGGCTGAACGGCACTGAGCTGCTGGAGGGCGGCAAGTATGAAAACGCCAACTTCGGCGTGGCACTCGGAAAGGGCAATCTTAACACAATCGAGAGATTGACCGAGGAAAAGGGCGATGATTACTACGTAGCAATCACCCATACTCCCTACATCGATGACAACGTGTACGAATCTATGTACGCGATCAGCAGCTGCATCAAGGCAGACCCCTTCAACGGTACCGAGCGTGCAAAGCGCTGCTATCAGATTCTCGAGCTCTTCGCTACCAACGCCGAGTGGGTTAACATTCTGACCTACGGTGTACAGGGTGAGCACTATGAGATCTCTACTCAGGAGCCCGGTCTGGTGATCAACCGCAGCGATGATTATAAGTTTAACCGCAGATATGCCGGTAATATGTTCTTACAGTACGTAAGCGAGGATATGAGCGACGAAATGAAGCTCTTCGCTGCAAACGGTTGGGAACTGGGACGCAAACAGAACCAGAATCTGAGCGTTTCTCCCTACGCAGGCTTCACTGTTGCCACTCAGGGAATGGAGCTTCAGGACGACTTCTCTGAAAAACTGGTGGATCTGACGATCGAAATGGGCGAAAACGAGTTCACTGTTGCTGACGTTATGAAGAGGTGGTATGAGCACGATGCAGGACTCAAAGCACTTCTGAGCGTAAACGGCGAAAATGCATTCGCTGACCTTAAGAAGTATCAGGAAGTGACCGGCGGTTCGCTGGATGACTATCTCTCCTTCTTCAAGTCCGCTGTTATCATGCAGGAATTCAAGATTCAGGCAGATTACAAGAGCAACGATGACAACAAGTACAAGTTTGTATATGATGCGGAGACCGGTAATAAGGTTCAGATCCCCGCAACTGAGAGAATTTACGAGATTGCAACCGGTTCTCATTTGAACAACCCGCTTTCTCAGTACACTGATTTCTTTTCTACCAAGCGCGACATGGAAGGTTCCTACAATCTGTTTAAGTAATTAAACATCAGAGGCGATACCAACGGTATCGCCTCTTTGATATATGTACTTATGTAAAAAAGGTCGAACGGGCTTTCCGTTCGACCTTTTTGGATATGTTGTCAAAGGATTACTTCTTGGATTGCAGGTAATTGAATACGGCGCATACGCAACCGATGATGCCTGCAATTACAGCCAACCATGCGGCGAAGTTCATATCGCCCATTTCATAAGTGGTGCTGGTTTCAAAGAAGGAGTACAGAGAGCAAATCGTGATCACAACTGTTGTGATACCGGTTACCATAGAGGTAAACAGTGCCGTTGCCTTCGGTACTGCCTTGCACTTGCAGATCACTAAGAAAACGGCAATTGCGCTGCCAAAGAGACCCTGACCGATCAGAACGGGAAGGAAGGTCAAATTCTGACTGGTGTACCAATCAGCGATCGTGGAAGTGGAGGTGGAAAATCCGCTGTCGATCGATGCACCGGCGAAGATCCAGAGCAGGCCTGCCAAAGCAAAGCAGATTGCAGTTACGTAGTTGAGAAGCTTAGAAACGTCATTTCCGACGTTCAAAACAGACTGCAGATTTTGTGCAGGCTGTGCTGCCGGCTTGGGGGCGGGCTGCTGCACGGGGGCTACGGGTTGAGTTTTGGCGCCGCAAGCGGGGCAAAAGCTTGCCTGATCGGCAATTTGGGCTCCACAGTTTTTGCAGAACATAGTATATATCTCCTTTTACGGTATTATCAAATAATTATGGAAAATGGAAGGTAACAAGAGGGATTACTTGCTTTTGCGGCTCTTTGCGTAAACCACAAGGGTCATTGCCAGACCGATCCAAGCCAAAATGAAGAACAGGATAGTAACAGCGTTCATATCGCCAAGATCAATGCCAAGCCCCTCCTTGAAGCCGTGTACAACAAAGAATGCAAACACGTTTACGATGGATGCAACGATGGCAGATGTCTTGATGGCGGTCTTCTTGCTGAGAATATTGGTGTTCAGTACGCCCAGCTGAGGCAGTACCAGCAGCAGAGCGGAGCCTGCCAGTGCCATGATGATGAATACGGTCAGGAAGGTCAAATGATTGGGCTCAAGGAAGGCTTCATACATGGATGCCTCTTGCTTAAAGCCGAAGCTGGTGATGGATACACCGATGAATCCCCACAAGATGGCAGCTGCCGCGGAGCAACCTGCGGCGATATAGCCGAGCAGAGCTGAGTTGTCGTTGTTAAGCTTCAGCGCACTTCTCAGATCAGCGGCGGGTGCTTGCTTTGGTTGTTGGGGGGCAGGGCGTGCTTGCTGTGCAGATTCTTGCACCTTAGTGCCGCAGGCAGGGCAAAAGCTTGCCTGGTCGCTAATGGCGCTTCCACAATTTTTGCAGAACATAGTCAATTCTCCTTTTGGAAAAGTTATTTACTATAATATAGCACATTCTGCGGTATAATGCAATGATTGTGTAAAACAAAATAACAATTTGTGCAATATGCGCAAATCTTTAACGATGATTTTGTGCATATTGCGTGTTTTTTTGGTTAAGAAATAAAGCCAATCAGTTCCAGCCATCGCAGCAGAAGGTCAGACCAAATACAAACGTGGCGGCTGACGGCATCCTCGCCCTTGGCAAGTCCGAGCCCGTGGTATCCCCTTGGGAACACGTGCAACTCGGTGGGGACATGACAGCGCTTGAGCGCTTGCGCATAGTATAGACTGTTCAGTACGTTTACCGCACTGTCCTCGAAGGTGTGCCAAATGAATGCCTGCGGGGCTTCTTCGGTGGCGATCAGATCGGGGCTGAGCGATTCGGCGAGCTCGTCGCAGTGATCGCCCAGCAGGTTGTGCGCCGAATCCTCGTGTGTGATCCCCTTACCGAAGAGCCTGATCACCGGATAGCACAGGATCTGAGCATTGGGAAGATAGCTGACCGAATCGATCTCATCGGAGATGACCGGCGGATAGCTTTCACAGCAGGTGGCGGTTAGCGCCGCCAGATGACCGCCCGCCGAAGACCCCATGATGGCGATCTTTTGCGGATCGATACCGTGTTTTTTTGCATGGTAGCGTACGTACTGGATGCCGCGACGGGCGTCCATGAGAGGAATGGGAAAGCGATGTGTGCGACAGCGGTAGTCCACCACGAAGGACAGAATCCCTTTTTCCGCAAAAAACTCCGCATAACCCTTTCCTTCATGCTCTGCACGGAAATAATAGGCGCCGCCCGGCAGGATCACAATGGCGCAGTCAGCCCGTTTTTTGGTGGGGACGTAGGCTGTGATCTGTACTGAATCGGGACAAGATTGCCAAAGAGAGGCGGTTTCGGTCTTGTAATGTTGCATAAGCTCCTCCTAAGGTAGCAAAAACGGCATGACAAAAGCCATGCCGCTGATTTTATGATTTGGGATAACTAAGATCGGTCAGATCCTTGCCTTGCAGGATCTTCAGATACTGAGTGGCGGCAGATTGGGCGCTGGCAAGATCCAGCTCACGGTAGTTGCCGCATTCGATCTCGGAGGCACCGAATACGGGGCCTTCGTGGGAAACGATTTTTTGCAGGATCTGCGTGACCAGTTCGCCAACGCTTGTCAGATCACAGTCGCGGATCAGCAGATAAAAGCCGGTGCGGCAGCCCATGGGTCCAAAGTAGATGACCTGAGAGCCGATGCTGCTGCTGCGCACGTAGGTGGCAAAGAGATGCTCGATGGTGTGCATGGTCAAATTGTCCAGATACTCGCCCCGGTTTGGCTTGCAAAAGCGCAGATCCAGCGTGGTAATATCGCCGTCCTGACGGGAAAGATATATGCCGGGAGTGATGAATCGGTGATCTACTTCAAAGCTGGCAATTCGTTTGGGTTGTGCCATGATGTCACCTCCTAGGATCTGGGACCGAACATTTCGTCGGTCAGCGCGTCAAAGGCATCGTTTGCATCTTCGGGTACAGTCTTTGCGGTTTCTTCTTGGGGCTCTTCGGGAGTATCGGGAGTGTCTTCCTTGTCAAACGTCGGGGCATTTTCACCTTTTTCTGTGGGTAGCACGTCCACCAGCAGCTCGGCAAGTGCGTTGTCATCAAGCGGATCAAGAGCGTCGATCGGCACATCTGTGGCATCGGGCAGTACGTCATCCAGCGCGTCTGTCTCGGCATCCTCTTCGCCGGAGAAGGCACGGTCAAATAGGTCCAGATCGATCTTGGCGGTCAAAATGGGCTTTTCAATGTCGTTGTCCTCGGTGTAGTCGGGCTCCACCATGTCAACGCTGTTCTCTGTTGCCAGAGAAACGGTCTGCGGCAGATCCTCCATGGCATCGGCGGAAGCCTGCAGGGCGTATTTCCATTCGGAAAGGAAGAGCAGCATGCGGCATGCTGCGTACATTGCGATCATTGCCTCCATGCACGCGTAGATGGTTTGCAGAGAAACCTCCATGTCGCCCGCTACGGTGGCAATCAGACGGGGGATGCCGTTGGTGGCACAGAAGTACAGCGCCAGTCCGGCACAAGCCAAATACAGGTTAGGTAGAGGCTTGGAGGCAAAGAAGCGGACCTCATACAGAATGAACAGCATTAGCGCCACAAGAGAAAGCAGATTGCAGGCGCGAATGGGAGAGGTCAGTCCCTCGTACATATACACGTGGGTGGTGATTAAGGAAAAGACCGCAAATCCGATGAGGCAAATGCCAAATACGATCTGCAAAAACTCGCTGAAGCGGTCAGTAATGCCGGGAAACAGGAAGTACAGACTGGCGGGCACAGCAAGGATCATTGCCAACAGATTGGCGCTTCCCTGGAACTTGCCCAGCTCGAAGCTGTACATGGAAAAGATCAGATAGAGAACCGGGACTGCCAGGAGTGCAAAGCCTGTGAAGATGCGGATGATCTGCAGCGCGCCGCGCCGTTCGGGAAGGGCGGTCTGGCGGATCCTGTTGGATTTGATTCCCAGCAGAACCGCAACAGCGACCATACTGAGAAAGACTGCCACGCCAAGCACGGTAAAAACGGTCGTCATGGCATTGTCTTTGAAAAAGCGAAGCTGTATGCGCCCACTGTTGTATCCGGAGGTGCCGGTCATATAAGCAGAAAGCTTGTCGGTATTGAAAAGATGAAGATAAAGGCTGAGAACAGTGCCGATGACGGTGGCAAGGATCAATGATCCGGATAGGATCGTCATCGCACGGTAAAGCTTTTTCTCCCGTGTAACTAGCATGTTTGGGTTCCCCTTTCGGTTCAAAATATCCATACCCATTATTATACATGATTTTTCTTCCGATTGCAATAATAAAACGAAATATTTTTAAAGCTTCTTATACCGGTGCGGCTGAAAAAACGATTGACAGTTTTCATCAAATATGGTATTCTAATTATATCAATACAACGCTTTAGGAGGCAGTATGAAAAGAACGGCAATACTGGCAATGCTACTTGCGCTACTGATGTTGCTTGCGGCTTGCGGCGGTGCAAAGGGCAATAACGGAAATGATGACGAAGGCGGTGTGGAAGAGGGGGCCTCCGGCGAAACGCCCGATGACGGCGATGGCTCGGAGCGGACACCGAACACCGACGGCTCCGGTGAGGCATCTGCGGTGAAGGTAACAAAGAATGAAAACGGTCAGCTCGCGATCGAATTTCAGATCCCCGCAGCGGCAGGTAAAGAGGTATCTGTTCTTGTGCTCCCAAATGAAGCAGCTCTGCAAACATGGCAGAATAGCCCTGCTCAGGTGTTGGCGATCGAGCAGCTTATGGCGGATGCCGAGGGGGCGGGCAGCATAACGGTAACGGCAAAGCAGTCGGATACCTATGTGGCGGTCGTTTCCTATGCGGGCGGTAGAGAGATCGCCGCGTTGCAGTAAGACGGTGATAAGGAGTAAGCGATATGAAGAGCAGATATATGCGTATCTTTACACGCCTTTTGGCGTTTGTGATGACTCTTGGCATGATGAGTGCCTGCTTTGTGGGCTACGGCGTGCAGGCAGAGGAGAAAGCGTCCTTTGAATCCAGAAAGACCCCCATCATGGGATGGGCTTCCTGGAACGCCTACCGCACCGACATCAGCGAAGAGATCATTCTTTCTCAGGCTACCAAGCTGAAGGAGCTGGGACTGGCGGATCTTGGCTACGTGTTTGTAAACGTGGATGACGGTTGGCAGTACGGCAGAGGCGAGGATGGCTACGTGAAGATCAACACCACCCGTTTCCCCTCCGGTATGGATGATCTGGCGCAAAAGATCCATTCAATGGGTCTGAAGGCGGGCATTTATACCGACGCGGGTGCCTCCACCTGCGGCTGGGCTTCGGACAATGAGGTGACCAATGACGACGTGGGTCTGCTGGGCTATGAGGAGCAGGACCTGCGTAGATATTTCATCGACTGGGAATACGATTTCATCAAGGTCGACTGGTGCGGCGGACGTGAACTGGGTCTTAACAAGCAGGAGCGCTATACCATGATCGGCGACGTGGTCAAAAAGATCGAGAACGAGATCGGCAAGGACAAGATTTATAACGTCTGCTGCTGGTCATTTCCGGGTGAGTGGGTTGTAGACGTGGCGGATTCCTGGCGTACCGGCGGCGATATTTTCAACAATTTCGGCGCGGTGCTGGAGCAACTGGACAATATCAAATCCCTTTCCAAGTATAATGGCCCCGGTCATGTCAACGACCTTGACATGATGCAGGTGGGCAACGGTATGTCCTACGAGGAGGATAAATCCCATTTCTCCATGTGGTGCATGATGTCCACTCCTCTGATGCTGGGTATGGACCTGAACAGCATCAGCGAAGAGACGCTTTCCATTATTTCCAATGCGGAGCTGATCGCGCTGGATCAGGACCCTGCCTGCATTCAGGCGACGGTTGCCAAGACCTACGGCGACAGCGTGGAGGCGTGGACCAAGGATCTGGGAGCTGCCGGCTCGGGCACCAAGGCGATCGCACTGCTGAATCGCTCGACCCGTGAGCAGACCGTTACCATTTCCTTTGAGGAATTGGGGCTGAAGGGCGTGGAGGTTGTGCGCGATCTGTGGGCGCACGCCGATATTTCGACAGCAGATAACTTCCGCGTGACCATTCCTGCCCACGGCACCGTGGTTCTAAAGGCAAGCGGAACGCCCGTTGCTATCGAAGATGAAATGGACGATCTGCTGGTGGACGACGGATCCGTTGTCAAGAGCAACTGCAAGATGATCAATAAACCTGCCACCGTCAATCTGACCTCCCTTGGAAGCTATGATTGGGCGCATTTTGGCGGTACTACCAACCGAATGAAGGGGGGCGCGGGCGAAATTTCCCTGCGCTATGAGGGTAATTACTGTACCTACGGCAATGCTGCCTCCACTTACGTTTGGACAAACGGCGATACCACTCTGCGCAGCACGGGCGATACCAACGGTGTGGGCGTGCTGGGCGTTGGGGCGTGGATGATGATCACCACTCCCTGCGATGAAAATCCGAGAACCCTGCAGGTTGCCATCGGTACCTTCTCTGCCGATATGAAGCTGGAGCTGATCGTGGGCGGCAAGGTGGTGCATTCCGAGGTGATCACGGGCGGAAACGATCAAAAGGTCGATAAGCTGGTGACGTGCTCCTATGCCAGTGACAAGGCTACCGCCGCTCACCTGCGCTGGACTGTGACGAAAAAGCACGGCAACAGCGACAGCGTGAACGTGGAGGGCGTGGCATTGTCCATGCAGGTGATCCAAAATACCTTGAGGACCCCTGAAATTTCGGTGGGTGCCGGCAGCGTAGAGGTAAAGAGCAACGTCAGTGCCGCAGTGGATGCCAAGTGTGTTCTGGCGCTGAGGGATACCGAAGGAAGACTGCAGGATCTGAAGGTGATTTCGATTGCCAAGGCAAGTGCCAAGGCGATCAAGCAGACGTTTGAGACTCCCTTTCATTTCGCGGGAAGCATATCGATGTATCTGTGGGATAAGGAGAATGCGCCGTTGACCGCGGTACAGACGGTCAACCTGAATACAGCATCGGTGGCGGATTACAGCATCGGTCCGATCTCTGCAAAGGCAATGCTCGCCAAGGGCGAGGCTGTACTTTTGGACGTGCGCACTGCCGAGGAATATGCAAACGGTCATCTGGAGGGCGCGACCCATCTGGACTACTCCAAGATCGCCACCGATGCCGAAAGGCTGCTCAAAAACAAGGATCAAAAGATCATTGTGTACTGCTCGGCTGCCAAACGCAGCGCACAGGCGCTTACGGCACTGATGAAGCTGGGCTACACTGCAGTATACAATCTTGGCAGCATGGAAAACTTCAACGTGCAGCCGGTCATCACCTTCTCTACCGACACCTGCCACGTGATCACGGCGGGCGAAAAGGTGAAGGTCAACTTCACTGCCAGCCCCTACGATGCTCCCGAGGTATACGTTTCTCAAGGCAAGAGTTCTACGCTTAAGGATGCCAAGCCGATGGACGAGTTTAAAGTCAGTGCGGTTGACAGCTATTACCTGACCCTTAAGGCGTATCTTGTGTATGAGGGTGAGTGCTATGCCACCTGCGAGAGCGAATTCATTTACTGGTCTGAGGATACCGTGGATGCCTTTGCCACCGATCTTACCTGGACAACGGCAACGATCGGCTGGGGTAACATTCATAAGAATCAGTCTGTGGACGGCCACAAGCTGACCATCGCAGGCAAGAATTTCAGCCACGGTATCGGTACCCATGCCACCTCCGACATCGTCATGAACGTGCCGGCGGGTGCTAAGAAATTCTTGGCAGTGGCGGGCTGCGACCTGGAGATGAGCGGCAGCAACACCATGATCTTCTACGTGTATATCGACGGTGAGCTGGTGGATAACTCTTCTCTGATCAAGATTGGTCAGTACTATATTTTTGACGTGGATATTCCCGAAAATGCAAAGGAGATCCGTTTGTATGCCTACGAGGGAACCTATGGTGGCAACACCAATGACCATGCCGACTGGGCGGTGGCAGGCTTCTTCAATGACGTAAAGGCAAGCTGAGGACAAATTGCGGTATGAGTAAAATAGAGTGGAAGGGCGGGGCACTTCTTGCCCCCGTCCCGCCCACAATGATCACCTGCGGTACGTTGGATACCCCCAACGTAATGACGGTGGCGTGGACGGGAATTCTGAATACCAAGCCTCCCAAGACCTATATTTCGGTGCGCCCGGAGCGATTTTCTCACCCGATGATCCTGCAAAGCGGTGAGTTTGTGATCAATCTGACCACAGAAAAGCTGGTCAAGGCGGCGGACTTTTGCGGCGTGCGCAGCGGAAGAGATCTGGACAAATTCGCGCACTGCGGTCTGCATCCCGAAGCATCCTGCAAGGTGGCGGCTCCTTCTCTTGCCGAGAGCCCGCTATCGCTGGAATGTAAGGTGACCGACAGAGTCAGTCTCGGGAGCCACGATATGTTCATTGCGGACATCGTGTGCGTCACGGTGGATGAAGCGCTGCTGACCCCCGAAGGGAAGCTGTGCCTTGATAAATGCGGCCTTGCGGCTTATGCCCACGGGGAATATTTCGCATTGGGAAAAAAGCTGGGTAGCTTTGGCTATTCGGTAAGAAAAAAGAAAAAAACACGAAAGTAATAAAAAGCCAACGGGACCGTTGGCTTTTTTGTATGACAGCCCGCGAGTCGGATAAATATGACGCTCAAAAAATATATACAAAAAACAGGGAATTGTGGGAGAATGGCTTGAATTTCAAAACAGAATGTGTTATAATGAAATGATCATTGTGGGAAAGACTACGCTTTGATCGGAATCAACGAATCAGTATAAATCGACCGCGACCGAGCGCGCGGCAGGAGATAGATGCAATGAGCAAGCAGAAGGAATCAGATATTCTCGGTATCGATACAGTTGGCAAGAAAAAAGGAAAAACGTTTGAGCACTGGCACATGATCGCACTGTTTTTGATCGTGTTTGATCTTGTAGTGTCGGCAGGATCATACTTTACGGCGCTATGGCTGCGCTTTGACTGCCGCTTCAGTCAGATCCCGCAGGATTATATGGACGCATGGTTGAAATTTGCACCCTTGTATGCCGTTGTCACGGTTGTGGTGCTGTGGTCTTTCCGTTTGTACAAGAGCTTGTGGCGTTTTGCCAGCTTTGTGGAGTTGAAGCGGATCACGATGGCATCCTTGTTGCTGGGAGTGTTGCACACGGTGATGATCACCGTTTTGATGAAGAGAATGCCCATCACCTACTATGTGATCGGCATCACCATTCAGGGAATGCTGACGCTTACTGTTCGCTTTTCATACAGATTTTTACTACTGGAGCGTAGTAAAAGAGAAAAAGAACTGCAAAAGGCAGTAGCAAGACGCGTGATGCTCATTGGCGCAGGTGCTGCGGGACAAATGATCCTGAGGGATTTAAACAATGCCAAAAAATGCACCGATCGCGTTTGCTGTATTATCGATGACAACAGCAACAAGTGGGGACGCTTCATTGATGATGTGCCGATCGTGGGCGGCAGAGACGATATTCTGCTGAACGTGGAAAAATACAAGATAGAGAAGATCTATCTTGCCATTCCCAGTGCTACTCCCAAGCAGAGAAGAGATATTCTGGATATCTGCAAGGAGACCGATTGCGAGCTGAAGAACCTGCCGGGGGTATATGAATCCGTTCAGGAGGATATAACGGCAAAATCCATGAAGGACGTGGACGTGGAAGACCTGCTCGGACGCGATATCGTCAAGGTGGACACGGACGAGATCTGCCGTTTTATCACGGGAAAGGTGATCCTTGTTACGGGCGGTGGCGGCTCCATTGGCAGCGAGCTGTGCAGACAGATCGCTAAGCACAGTCCCAAGCAGCTGATTGTCTTTGACATTTATGAAAACAATGCCCATGCCATCGGGCTTGAATTAAAGGACAAGTATCCCGATCTGAATCTCGAGGTTCTGATCGGCTCTGTGCGCGATAGCAGACGCATCAATCAGATATTCGAAAAGTATAAGCCGGAGGTTGTGTACCACGCAGCGGCGCACAAGCACGTGCCGCTGATGGAGGATAGCCCCTGCGAATCCATCAAAAACAATGCGGTGGGAACCTATAAGACAGCGTATGCAGCCATGCTGAACGGATGCAAGCGCTTTGTACTGATCTCCACCGATAAGGCGGTCAATCCCACCAACATCATGGGCGCATCCAAGCGTCTGTGCGAGATGATCATTCAGTCCTTTGACAGAAAGATCAGAGAAGGGAAATCGGCTGATCTGTTTCCCATCTGCATGCACATGGGGCGTGATGAGGCGGATGTACCGGACGTAGTACCCAGCACCATCGTTCCTCAAACCGATTTTGTGGCGGTTCGGTTCGGAAACGTGCTGGGAAGCAACGGCTCGGTGATACCTCGGTTCAAGGAACAGATCGCCAAGGGCGGACCCGTTACCGTTACTCACCCCGATATTATCCGTTATTTCATGACCATTCCCGAGGCAGCTTCGCTGGTACTGCAGGCGGGCACCTACGCCAACGGCGGCGAAATCTTTGTGTTGGATATGGGTTCTCCCGTGAAGATCGATACCCTTGCCAGAAACTTGATCCGTTTGTCAGGTTTGCGTCCCGATGTGGATATTAAGATCTCCTATACAGGGCTGCGCGCGGGCGAAAAACTATATGAGGAAAAGCTCATGTCCGAGGAGGGGCTACGAAAGACTCCCAATCAGCTCATCCATATCGGTAGCCCGATTCCCTTTGATACCGATGAATTCCTGCGTCAGCTGCCTATATTGATGGAGGCGGCATACGATGGAAAAGAGGACGAAATCCGTACGCTTGTGGGGCAGGTGGTTCCCACCTATCGCCCGGCAGGTCAGAACGGCAGCGAAGAAAAGGGAGAGGCGTATGATCGCCAGTTAGAGAGCACTGTAAAATAACGGCTTTCGTAAAATGCAAAAGTACAGTCAGGAAGTGATAGCATGGCAACCGAGAATAAAAGAATGATCCCCTTCAGTCCTCCCGATATCAGTGAGCTTGAGATCGAAGAGGTGGCAGCGGCGCTGCGCTCAGGTTGGATCACAACAGGTCCCAGAACAAAGGAACTGGAGCGCAAGATTGCGGCATGGATCGGCACCGAAAAATGTGTCTGTCTTAATTCACAAACTGCTTGCGCCGAAATGGCTCTGCACGTGATGGGAATCGGCGCGGGCGATGAGGTGATCACCTCTGCCTACACGTATACCGCCTCCGCTTCCGTGATCGCCCACGTGGGGGCGAGGATCGTGCTGGTGGATACGCAGGAAAACAGCCTTGAGATGGATTACGACGCGCTGGAAAATGCCATTACCGAGCGCACCAAGGCGATCATTCCCGTGGATCTGGCGGGCATTCCCTGCGACTACGATCGGATCTTTGAGATCGTGGAGCGCAAAAAGGCTCTGTACAGACCCGCAAACGAGATCCAGACTGCTCTTGGCAGAGTGGCTGTGATGGCGGATACCGCCCACGCCTTCGGTGCCAGATGGCATGGAAGAATGGTTGGGGCGGTGGCTGATTTTTCAAGCTTCAGCTTCCATGCGGTCAAGAATCTGACCACTGCCGAGGGTGGGGCACTGACTTGGCGAACCATTCCCGGAATTGACAATGAGGATATTTATAAAAAACTGCAGCTATTTAGTCTGCACGGTCAGTCCAAGGATGCCCTTGCCAAGACAAGGCTCGGCGCATGGGAATATGATATTGTCGGCACCTATTACAAGTGCAATATGACCGACGTGGCGGCAGCCATCGGTCTTCGCCAGTTCGAGCGCTATCCCGATATGCTGAGGCGCAGAAAAGAGATCATTGAAGCTTACGATGCGGCGCTGCGTCCTCTGGGCGTAGAAACGCTTTCGCACTACACGAAGGATTGGGAATCGTCGGGACATTTGTATCTGACAAGGATCTCCGGTATTTCGGCAGAGCAGAGAAATGAGATCATCACCGCGATGGCACAGCGTGGGGTGGCGTGCAACGTGCACTATAAGCCCCTGCCGCTGCATACGGCGTACCGAAATCTGGGATTTGATATCAAGGATTACCCGAATGCCTACGCGCATTTTGCCAATGAGATCACCCTGCCGCTGCATACCTCTTTGACCGACGAGGACGTGCAGTACGTGATCGCGCAGTATACCGACGTTTTGAAGGAGTACGGTAAGTGAGACTGGTAAAATGGGAAGAACTGCCACCTGAAATGCAGACCGAAGAGGTCAGACGCTACTACGATATTTTGAAGAAAAAACGGATGACGCTGTTTTGGAAACGGGTTTTCGATATCGTGGTGTCGCTGGTTTTACTGATCCTTTTGTCCCCCATTTTTTTGATCCTTGCGGTGGCGATCAAGATCGACAGCCGCGGCCCCGTGTTTTACAGACAGGTGCGGCTGACGCAGTATAATAAAAAATTTCGAATTTTTAAATTTCGCTCGATGGTGCAGAATGCCGACAAGGGCTCGCAGGTGACGGTCAGCGGCGATGCGCGGGTGACGCGTGTGGGTAAGATCGTGAGAAAATGTCGCCTGGACGAGATCAGCCAGCTCATCGACGTGCTGCGAGGTACCATGACCTTTGTGGGTACCCGCCCCGAGGTGCCGAAATACACCGAGCAGTACACGCCCGAAATGATGGCAACGTTGCTGCTGCCCGCAGGGGTCACCAGCCGTGCCAGCATTTATTATAAGGACGAGGCGGCACTGTTGGATACCGCCAAGGATACAGACAAGGTCTACGTGGAGCAGATCCTGCCGGATAAGATGTACTACAATTTAAAGGAAATTGAGCGCTTTGGCTTTTGGCGCGACGTCGGAACACTGTTCATGACCGTGTTTGCGATGCTCGGTAAGGAATACAAGGGAGATTACGAAAAATCGCAGGAGTAAGAGGGATCCAAAGTATGGTAAACGACTGTATCGTATCGGTAGTCATGCCGATCTATAACGAAGAAAAATATATTGAAAAATGCGTGGACTCCTTACTGCAGCAGGATTATCCGATGGAGGATATGGAGTGGATCTTTGTGGACGGCTGCTCCACGGACAGAACGGTGGAGATCCTGAAGGAATACAGTGCCCGTTATCCCGAGCTAATAAAAATTCTTGACAATCCCCACAAGATCGTGCCGTATGCCATGAATATCGGTATTGCGGCATCCTGTGGAAAGTATATCGTGCGTTTGGATGCCCACGCGGATTACGCTCGTGATTACATTTCAAAATGCATCGCCTGCCTTGAAAGCACCGACGCGGAAAACGTAGGCGGTGTGGCGGAAACAAGGGCGAACGGTTTTATGGGAAATGCCATCGCAAAGATGCTCTCCTCCAAATTCGGTGTGGGAAATTCCCAGTTCCGTACAAACGGCGAGAGCGGATACGTGGATACGGTTCCGTTCGGTGCCTTCAGACGTGAGGTTTTTTCAAAGTACGGCGGCTACGATGAGCGCCTGGTGCGCAATCAGGACAACGAGATGAATTACCGCATTCGCAAAAACGGCGGTAAGATCTATCTGTCAAACGACATCCGCCTTTCCTACTATTGCCGCGATACTGTCAAGGGTATCGCAGATATGGCAAGAAAGAACGGAATGTGGAATATCATCACCATGAAGCTGTGTCCCGGCGCCATGGGATGGAGACATTTTATTCCTCTTTTGTTCGTGCTGTCGGTGATCGGGCTTGGTGCGCTCGGCTTTTTACACCGGATGTTCTGGGCGCTGCTGGGATTGGAGCTGACGCTGTATACACTGCTTGACGTGGTGTTTTCGGCAAAGCTTGCAGGCAGTGTCAAGGAATTTTTTGCACTCATGATGCTCTTCCCGGTGTTCCACACCGTTTACGGATCGGGCTCTATGATAGGAATTACAAAGCTGTTTTCGAAGAAATTCGGTAAGAATAATTACACAAATAAGAAGATTTAATGGTTGTTTTGGAGGAGACAATAATGTCTTTGTATACTGAACTGATTGATAAAAAAGAAAAGCTTTCGCTGGTCGGACTGGGTTATGTGGGTATGCCGATTGCTGTGGCGTTTGCCAAAAAGGGTGTGGACGTCATTGGGTTTGATTTGAACAAAGCCAAAATTGAATTATATAAAAAGGGTATTGATCCCACCAAAGAGGTCGGGGATGAGACGATACGTAACACATCGGTCTGTTTTACGTCCGATGAAAAGGATCTACAAAAGGCAAAGTTTCATATTGTTGCTGTGCCTACACCGGTCAACACAGACCACACTCCCGATTTAACGCCCGTGATTGGCGCATCGGAGATTGTTGGTAGAAATCTAACCAAAGGATCCTACGTTGTGTTTGAGTCCACGGTGTATCCCGGTTGTACAGAGGATGTTTGTATTCCGATTTTGGAAAAAGAATCCGGGCTCACATGCGGTATGGACTTTAAGGTCGGCTATTCTCCCGAGCGTATCAATCCCGGTGATAAGATCCATAGGCTGGAAAACATTACAAAGATCGTGTCGGGCTGTGATGATGAAGCGTTGCAGATCATTCAATCTGTCTACGATATTGTGATAGAAGTGGGAACCTATCCCGTCAGAAACCTCAGAACGGCAGAAGCAATTAAGGTAGTTGAAAACAGTCAGCGCGATATTAATATTGCCTTTATGAATGAATTGGCAATGGCTTTTGATAAAATGGATATAGACACCAATGAAGTGGTGGACGGTATGAACACCAAGTGGAATGCGCTTGGCTTCCGCCCCGGTCTTGTGGGTGGACACTGTATCGGCGTTGACCCCTATTACTTTACATATCAAGCCGAAAAGCTTGGATATCACAGTCAGATCATTCTCAATGGCCGTATTGTGAATGACAGCATGGGTAAATTTGTGGCGGATGCAGCAATTAAGAATATGATTGCTGTTGGTCAAGCTCCGAAAAAATCTAAGGTAGTGATTTTGGGACTGACCTTTAAGGAGAATTGTCCGGATACCAGGAATTCGAAGGTGGATGACATTATCAAGCGCTTGACTGAATATGAAATCACGCCGATTGTTGTGGATCCATGGGCAAATGAGAGGGATGCCATGCATGAATACGGCGTCACACTGACTCGATTGGAGGAGGTAAAGGACGCAGATTGTGTGATCGTTGCGGTGGCGCACAATGAATTCAGAGCAATGGCATTGGAAGATATCAAGAAGCTGTTTAAGATGTGTAATGATGCCGAAAAGGTTCTGTTGGATGTGAAGGGCATTTATAAAGTATCTGATCTGAAAGCCTCCGGCATGAAGTATTGGAGATTGTAAACAATGAAAAAAGTGTCTGTGATAGGGCATTTTGCTATTGGATTAACCTATTTGGACGGCCAAACAATTAAAACAAAAATTGTAACTGAGGAATTGAAGCGAGATCTCGGCTCGAATAGTGTAGATATATATGATACACACGGTGGAATCAAAACGCTTTTAAAAGCACCGTTTATGGTATGGCGTGCGTTTCGAAAATCGGAAAACATTATCATATTGCCTGCGCATAATGGGCTGCGTATATTTGGCCGTTTGTTGGCTGCTTTTAAACGTTTTTTTAAAAACAAAAAAATACATTACGTGGTAATTGGAGGATGGCTTCCTCAAAAACTGGAAAAAGAGAAGCGTCTTGCAAAGTCTTTGAAAAAGTTTGACTGCATATATGTGGAAACCAATACGATGAAGAAAGCGCTTTGTAATATGGGCTTTCAAAATATCCTTGTTATGCCAAATTGCAAACAGCTTACAGCGTTGACGCCCGATGAACTTGTGTATCAAACAAACGCTCCGTATAGATTATGTACTTTTTCACGTGTGAATAAAGAAAAGGGAATTGAAACGGCAGTTGATGTGATTCACAAGGTGAATGATAGACTTGGATATGCAGCGTATTTGCTTGATATTTACGGCCCTATTGATCCTGCTCAAACGCAGTGGTTTGAAAGCTTGAAACTGAGATTTTCAAATAATGTTCGGTATTGTGGATCGGTTCCGTCGGACGAAAGCGTTGAAGTATTAAAGAATTATTTTGCACTGCTGTTTCCAACTCATTATCTAACAGAGGGGATTCCCGGAACGATTATTGACGCTTACGCAGCAGGAGTGCCGGTAATTTCTGCAAAATGGCAAAGCTTTGATGATGTTGTGGAAGATGGCTTGACCGGTATCGGGTATGAATTTGACAGCGAGGAAGCATTAGAGTGCGTGCTCTTAGAAATTGCAAATAACAGCGATATGCTGAATGCAATGAAGTTAAATTGTTTGAAAAAGAGTTTTGTGTACTTGCCGTGCAATGTTGTGAGAATAATCGAAGCAAATATGACTTAAGTGCAAATAGGTGTGGAAAGTATGTGGACGATTAAGAAAAAACTGCTCTTCGTTTTTTATAAGCTAACTGCTGCATGGTTACCGATCAGTCAGAGATCTTCATTTGCAAAAGCAATGAGAGGATTTTGGGCAAAACGCATTGTTCAAAAGATGGGAAAGAATGTCAATATCGAACGGTGGGCGGTATTTGGCCCACTTTTGGAAATTGGGGATCATTCCGGTATAGGTATCAACTGCGAGGTTTACGGACCTGTTTCAATTGGCAAGGATGTAATGATGGGACCGGAAGTGGTGATATACACAAGCGGTCACAAGCATGATAGATTGGATGTACCAATGAGGATGCAGGGGAACACTGAGGCCGAACCGGTTGTCATTGAAGACGATGTGTGGATCGGAAGACGTGTTATCATATTACCGGGGGTAACGATTGGAAAAGGATGTATTATTGGTGCAGGAGCAGTGGTAACCAAAGATATTCCCCCGTATAGTGTTGCTGCGGGCGTTCCGGCTAAAGTGGTTAAGGTCAGATGCAGTGACAGTACAATTA
>SVRH01000005.1 GCA_015064925.1 Oscillospiraceae bacterium
ACCCTTATCATTTTGTAAGCTTCATTCTGCCACCGCCTTCCTTTGCTTCATTATATCACAAATCTGTGAACATTTCAAGTGAAATATTCGGTTTGCGCCGAATGTGAAATAATTTCCTTACGGAAATTGTGAAATATCTCCCGGCGCCTACGGCTTTGGTCGATGTGAAATGAAATAAATCCCCTCACGCGCCGCAGCGCATTTCACACGCGAAGCGTATTTCACGCACGAAGTGCATTTCACAAATCCCGCAAGGGATTTATTTCACTGAAAAAAGCCATCCGCTTACGCGAATGGCTTTTTTCTTGGCTAATAACCCTAATTTTGATACAAAAATTATTTACCTTTGAGTGTCGGAATTTTAGTTCCCTTGGCATTTACACCAAGGATAATAGCACCGAGGAACAAAGCTCCGCCTATTATGGAGGTGCCATATTTAATAATGTTTCCTATGAATTCTTTGTTTTCGGTATCCTTGGCAGAAATCTTGTCCGCTACTAAAATCATTTTATCGGTGATATCAGATCTTTCTTCGGGAGAGATGTCATCTTTTTTTAGTACTTCGCTTAAGCTACTAAGTATGAGTTTGTATGCCTCGATGGCTTCCTTTTGGCTTTCGCTGTTCTCTTTGAGTGCAGCGTCGCACATCGCATTTAACTGAACTACCATATTTGAAGCGAGTTCTGCATATGCCGGGAATTGATTTATTATGGCAATTGCCACATCTTTATCCATATTAGGAATCAAAGAGACAAATTCCATAATTTTATCTTTTGATAAATTTCTGAACGACTCAATATTCAGAGCTTTAAGTACTTGCTCCTGTGTAATAAGTTTCTGTGACATATTTTCACCGTCCTTATTTTTATGTTTCTTCGGTTATAGTTCCGTCTTTGATATGGAATGCGATTCCGTGCCGTTGACAGAACGCCACTACTTCCGTTGCACACCGGTTATAAAAACTCTTGTGTTCTTTATACGCAGAAACATCTTTGCTATAGTTGGTTCTTCCGAAAATGATTTTATCGGCAAAAGACACAGTTTCTAGTATAGCAGACAAATCTTGCTCTATAAGGTTGGGAGTAGGATAAGGTTCTATGCTAACCCAAGTTTTGCATCCACGCTCGCTCAATGCTCGTAATGCTTGTATGCGCTCGGCATAAGGGGCGGCACCAGGCTCCATACGTTGTCTATATTCCTCATCTAAGGATATAAGTGTAATTCCATATTCATTCTCCATCGAGCAATCGGCAAGCTCAATTGGGAGAATGCCTTTCGTCAGTACTGTACATTTGATCCCCGAAGCATTGAGTTTATTTATGGCAGCAATACTCATTGTAGATATTTCTTCGTAGCCGTACATAAATGGGTCAGTCGTAAAACAAAGCTGAACCGACTTGATTTTATCTTTTAAACGAGGTATTTCTTCATCCAATATCTCCAAGGTATTTGACACGATACGCGGTTCAAGCCAATCCTCATATGACGAAATCTCACCGAAACGTTTTTTCATCATATAGGCGTAACACGGATATTTACAACCGTGGGCGCAACCCAAGACGTGATTCATTGTATAATCGCCGTATTCCACTCCGGTTTTGTATAACATTGTTTTTCTTGTTATGCTTTTCATCCGTTCCACCTCAATTCCGTGGTTTTACCCTTTTCGTCTGCAAAGAACGAGGAGGTGCGCCCTGTGTTTGTTTTGTCGGGAGTACGCCGAACTATGAGTTGTCCGCTTTTTTCCAAATCTTTGAATATTGCTTTCACAGTTTGAGTGCGACAAACAACACCGTAAGTACTGTAAAAATCCGCCATAATTGGATTCATGCGCTTAAATGATGTGATGCCCGAAAGAAAGCCTGTTACCTTCTCCCGGATGTCTTCTTCGTCAATTGCTTGGTTTTCTACATTTTCTTCAAACAAGGACATTTGACCTCCGCGTTGAATGTCTTGCATAAACTCCCAACGTCCGAAAATGTTATCGACCATAAGCAACGCCCCATCGGCGTGATTGGTTGCGTGAATCATCCTATATTTAGGAACTTGTCCTTCTTTGATTCTTAAAGGCATATTCAGCACATAGGCATAACTTTGACGCATACGTCTGCAATATGCCTCGGCAAACTCTGCCTCTGCTTCGTAAGCGGTGATAGTACCTTTGCGCTTTTTCTCAATGATATCAACCCAATAATCTCCACCGGCAATTTTATCGAGCGCAAGCTTGGATTTTTCGTCGGGAGATAATTGTGTACTGTCATACTCGACTAGGTCTTCCAAAATATCATCTTCAAACTTCACGCCCAATACACGGCATCCTTCTCGGATGAATCCAAAAGAATTCATATTAATCAGCAACTCGATACTGTTGAATCCGTGAGTGGCAAAAGAATCAAACAACGAATAATCGAGCGCCTTAATTCCATAAGGGTCAATATAAAGGAAAACATTGCAGCCGTTCTTGTTCTTCAAGATGCCTTCAATTTGCTCCTCATATTTACCGGATATTATATTCACATCGGAATAATCTTTTAGATTTTCTGTGAGATCGTGAGCATAGTTCAAGTCGATAAAATAGGATTGGATATTGCTTTGCGTCATTGTTGTCTGCCCCAAGCAATCCTCAATGGTGTGCAGAGCGATAAGTGGAGAACCCGGGTTGCCGTCTTCAAAGGCTCCTTTGCCAGCAAAACAATCAACATATACGATGGCTCGCCTTGTATGAAGTATTTTTTGGAAATAAGGTTTTAGGTAATGACCCAACAACGCATCCTTAACTTCTGACCACGGTTTCTTCACCTTGAAGAAATCATCATTTTTCTTTGCCAAAGTGGTGCCTCCTATCGTTAGTTTTCGGACAAATTACCTTGGGTATTTTTAATTCTCAAAGTAACCTTAAAATTCTCTTCCGGGAACAGCGAATCGTGTTCACGGCATCTTGCTGCCTCTGCTTTTATAACGCTTTCCACGGCGTGTTTGCCGTATTCGTCAAGACGTAGATATGCCATAATCGTCTCGTAGAAACTCTCCTCGGCTTCCCATATGCCGAGTTGCTCTATATCCTCTTCCGTCATCTTAGGCGAAGAGGGGTCATTGGACGAGCCGAGAATATAATCTATCCTTCTATCAAATATGTCTGAAAGCGCATCGAGCGTTTCAAAGTTCGGCTCTCGTTTGCCGATCTCCCACATTGCAACCGTTCCCTTGGAAACGCCCAAAAGCTCCGCGAGCTGCACCTGGGTCATATTCTTTTCTTTTCGTAATTCTTTCAATCTGTGAGCAAACATTTCATCACCTCGCATAAATTATATCACGAATCGTGAGTATTGTCAAGTGTTTTCTAACACTTTGATGGTGCTTGCGATATTTTTTTGAAGAAAAAGATAACTTGCTGTGAGATTTGCTATTGACAAAGATAACTAAATGTTGTATAATATACTTGTAAATCTCACGAAAGGAGAGAATTTTATGAAAAACGAGACAAAACCGTCGATGATGACCATCAAGCAGATAGCAAAAACGGGGCTGATGCCCGAAAATGCTCTCCGTCAACTTTTGAAGGAAGGCAAACTGCCTGTTGTCTATATCGGCAAAAAAGCTCTCGTCAACTATTCCAAGTTGTGCGAGCTTCTCAATCGGCTCGGCGATACCGAATGACCGATAGAAAATTTAAAGAAAGGAGGAAACGGAATGAAAACCCAATACGCCAATCTGCCGCCCCTGTTGAAGAAGGAAGGCTTGTTTTGCTTATGGCAATACGAAGTTCGTGACGGCAAAAAGACCAAGGTTCCGTATTGTGTCCGTGGTTATCGTGCTGATCCAGGTAACAAAAGTACATTTTCAAAGTTTGACCAAGTTATTAGCCTTGCCAACGGATATGACGGAATCGGCATCGGTGTTTTTGATGACATATGCGCCGTAGATATCGACCATTGTGTAGAAGACGGTGTGCTTTCAGAAATGGCTGACGATATCGTAAAAATGATGGACTCCTATACCGAGTATAGCCCCTCCGGTACGGGTGTGCGCATCTTTTTCAAGGCAAGCGGTCTGTCCTATGACAAAGAGCGTTACTACGTCAATAATCGCAAATTCGGTCTTGAAATCTATGTTTCCGGTTATACAAACAAATTTGTAACCGCTACCGGAAATGTACTTATCGACCGAGAAGTTGAAGACCGAACCGAGGCTCTTTTGCTCGTGCTTGAAAAGTATATGGTCAAGCCGACACAGTTATATACTCGCCGTGAGGATGTTCCCGGTAGCTTTCTTTCAGACGAGTCCGTAATTGCCAAGGCAAGTGCATCCAAGCAGGGTGAAAAGTTCTCGGCGCTTTGGTATGGGGACACATCTGCATACGGAAGTCAAAGCGAAGCCGATCTTGCCCTCTGCTCCATTCTTGCATTTTGGTGTGGCGGTGATATTGAGCAGATGGATAGACTCTTCCGCCAATCCGATCTTATGCGAGAAAAATGGGAGAGGGAGGATTATAGAATGAACACATTGAACCGAGCCGTGGCAATGACCAAGGAATTTTATAAGCCTCTCGGTCGAACCGCTCCGGCAGAGGATTTTAACGATATCTCTATTTTTCTTGAAGAAGCCACTCCTGAACGCAATGACCGTTACCCTTGGACGGACATTGGTGGCGGACGGCTGTTTGCGGATTGCTTTGAGAGCATTGCCAGGTATGTCCCCGAGAAGAAGAGCTGGTACTGTTACAAAGACGGCGTGTGGTCTCCCGACAGCGGTGCGCTCCGCACGATGGAGCTTTGTAAGGCGTTAGCGGATGCATTAATCGTATATGCGGTATCCATTCATGATGAACGCCAAAGACAAGAGTTTATGAAATACTGCACCAAATGGCAGACGCGACGTACGCGAGAAACGCTACTCAAAGATGCCCAAGGCGTACACCCCATATCCCTCTCGGAATTTGATTGCGACCCGTATGCCTTCAACTGTAAGAACGGCACATTGCACCTTGATACGATGGAATTTACCGAACATCGCCCAGAAGACCGCTTGTCTAAGATCTCAAATGTGGCATATGACCCTTCCGCATATAGTTCTCGGTTTGAAAGCTTTGTATCTGAGATTATGAGCGGAGATGTCGACAAAGCGAGATTTCTTCAAAAGTCTCTCGGTTACGGCATCAGCGGAGATACTCGCTACGAGTGTATGTTCATTATGTACGGAGCTACTACCCGTAACGGTAAAGGCACCTTATGTGAGAGCGTACTGAAGGTTCTCGGCAATTACGGTTGTACCGCAAGACCGGAAACTTTGAGTATCAACGCCAACAGCAACAGCCAGACCCCGAGCGAAGATATCGCAAGGCTTGCAGGGGTACGCTTTGCCAACATTTCCGAGCCTGGTAAGGGACTCCTTCTTAACGGAGCAAAGGTCAAAAATATGACGGGTAACGATACTATCAACGCTCGTTTCCTTCACGAAAACAGCTTTGACTTCGCTCCTCAATTCAAACTCTACATCAACACCAACTACCTTCCCGTCATTAACGATATGACTCTTTTCAGCAGCGGACGTGTAGTCATTATTCCTTTTGAAAGGCACTTTGAAGAAGCCGAGCAAGACAAGACTTTGAAAACGGAATTCTCAAAGCCGGAAGTTCAAAGCGCAATCCTCAATTGGCTTGTAGGCGGCTATCGTATGCTGATGAAAGAAGGCTTGTCGCAACCGCAAGCGGTAAAGGAAGCAACTGCTTCTTATGAACACGAAAGCGATAAGATTGCTATGTTTGCGGAGGACAATCTTATTGAGGACAAACGCTCCGAGGTTCGTACCGCCGAAGTCTATAGTCGATACAAGGAGTGGTGTATGGACAACGGACACCGTGCCGAAAGCATGAAGAACTTCAAGCAAGGACTCATGACACAAGGCTCGGTTGTCCGCAAGCGACCGAGGGGCGGTGGTAGCGAAACCACAATGCTCATCGGCTTCAAACTCGTCAGCGACTTCCTTTAACACAATGTCGCAACTTGTCGCAGGTTCTATAGGTTATTTTCAAAAAACGCTCTTTTATAGAAATGACATATTTTACTTGCGACAATCTGCGACAGACGTCCTTTACAAGACAATTGTGACCTAAGGGGCGGGTCAAATCTGTGGGCGAAAAATAGTGTCCAACGGGTGGGCAGCCCCGCGTACAAAAAGAAATATTCAAAGGGGGTATTACCCCTAAAACAAACAAATCAAAAAATGGAGGATTTTTTATGAAATTTAGACCTATTTACAACAAAAAATTCCGTGTTACCGCATCTGATAGAGAGGCATTTACCACTCAGGACTATACCTGTATGTTCATTTTGCAGACGATGAAGGGACAGCCCGTAGCGGTTTCCGTGTGCAACGATCTTGATTGCCACATTTGGAGGGTGCAGTACGGCTTCTCCACCGTCTACTTTGGTGAGTACGCCGAAGCGATGGATTTTTGCCGTGAGCATTTCTGCGACCTTACCGGAAACAAGCTGAAGAAGGCAAAGGAGAGAAAATAATGTTTCGGCTCTCAAATTATCTTCAGAAGCATTTGAAAGGTCATATCGATTTCGATACATTCGTGCTGATCGCTGTTATCCCTCGCAAAAAGAAGGATACCGTGGTTCTCTTGGCACCGAAGTATGAAACCGAATACACCTATTTCGCACTTCAAAACGGCAAAAATTACACATATCATTCTTGCCTCGACACCCTGCTGACGGCAGCACATAAATGCGGTATCAGCCGTTTCAAGCTGTGGCGTTGTCGCAAACGCTATGAAAATTTCAAAAGGAGAGGTCTTATATGAAAAAATATTATCCGCTCATTGATATGGACACAACCGGGACAATAAAAGTGCCGATGTTTCCTGCCTACGATTACAAAACAGCGTTGAGAACAAGCAATTTCGCACTCGGAGAAGTCTCTTCCCACCATTACCGCTTGATTGCCGTAACCCCTCACGCTATGAGAGATTATCTCTCTTATGACATCCGTTGTCCCAAGTGCGGTGCAACGATGGATATGACCGAACCGCACGAAGGTGAGTATGTTCTTGCAGAGTATACTTGCGAAAACTGTCAATAAATTTTTGGAGGTATAAAACTATGACTATTGACGCTATTAAAGAAAGAGATTACGCCGTGGCTATGCCCGAATACGATTATGCATTTTGGAATGCCGTAAAGCGTAAGCCCCACAATGCAAAAGAGCTTGAAAAGGCTAGCAGTAACGAAGCCGGTACATATCTTCCTCTTCAGGCAAATTCCAAGATGAACGCTGCCCTCAAGAGAGAAAGCGTGTTCCGCTCACTTGCTACCATTGCTTATATGAGAGAACCCGGCGGTATCGTTCTTGCAAAGTATTGCGATTCGGAGAGTTGTTGGGTCCCCGAACACGGAATGTATACTTTTTCGGAGAACCCCGGAGAATTCACCGAATACAACATCAAGGCACACAAGCTCGGAACGCTTCTCAAATATGACGAGGCATTTATGGTAGATGTCGGTCTTAATATGGAAAACCACCTGATTGACAACATTGCCAAGAGCTTCGGTGCTATGGAAGATGCCGCCTATGTAAACGGAAATGGTGATATTCAGCCTACCGGAATTCTCCACAGCACTCGCGGAGCACAGGTCGGCACAACCACCGCGAATCTCACCTATGAGGACGTGGTCAAGCTCTACTTCTCGGTCAAGCCTGAATACCGCAAGAGAGGTGTTTGGATGATGAACGATGAGACCGCTTATTATCTCCGCACCCTCAAAGACGAAGGCGGTAACTACATTTGGAATCACGCCAACGATACCATCCTCGGCAAGCGTGTATACATCTGCAACGATATGCCGAGCATCGGTGCCGGAAACAAGCCTATCGCATTCGGTGACTTTTCCTACTATTGGATTATTATCCGTGACGAGGTTAGCGTAAAGGTTCTCAAGGAGCTTTATTACGATGATATGCAGATCGGCTATATTGCTCGTGAGTATCTCGATGCAAAGCTCATCCGCCCCGAGGCAATCAAGGTCATTCAAATGAGCTAAAAAGCACATCACCGCAAGGGTATATATTCCCTGTATGCTCTTGCGGTGACATTGTCATAACCCTAAAATTGATACAAAATACAGGCGCAATCTTTGTGTACTATATAATCGCAATAACCGTTGCAATTTAAGGGATATAGAGGTAATATGTATGCTACCAAAGGAGGTGAATATATGGAACGAATCATACGGCAAGTGCAATTCCCGATGCAATCGCAGCCGAAGGCAAAAAGGGTTGTAGCTTATGCCCGTGTGTCCACGGGAAAGGATGCAATGCTGCATTCACTTTCCGCACAAATCAGCTACTACAGTGATTTGATTCAAAAGCACAGCGGTTGGCAATATTGCGGAGTATATTCCGATGAAGCTACCACGGGAACGAAAGGTAACCGAAAAGGCTTTCAGGATATGATAAAACAATGCCAATCTGGAAACATCGACCTCATTATTACAAAGTCGATTTCACGCTTTGCCCGTAATACTGTTACGCTTTTGCAAACGGTGCGAGAGTTGAAGGAACTTGGCGTTGACGTTTATTTTGAAGAGCAGAACATCCATACGATGAGCGCAGACGGCGAATTGATGATGACCATCCTTGCATCGTATGCCCAAGAAGAAAGCCTATCCGCAAGCGAAAATCAAAAATGGCGTGTACGGAAAGCGTTTGAAAACGGAGAGCTTATGAACCTACGCACGATGTTCGGTTATTCCATTTCCAAAAGTAGCATCACCATACACCCTGAAAATGCAGAAATCGTAAGGGAGATATTTCGCAGATTCATAGATGGCGATAGTATGGGCGGTATTGCAAATAGCCTCAACGAGAGAGGCGTAATAGGAGCTTTAGGCGGTGTTTGGGATGCTCAACGCATACGGCAGATACTATCCAATGAAAAATACACGGGGAATGCACTTCTTCAGAAGCATTACCGAAACAACCACCTGGAAAAGAAGAAAACCAAGAATCAAGGTGAATTGCCGTTATATTATGCGGAAGGAACTCACGAAGCCATCATCGACCAAGCAACCTTCGACCGAGCCGGAAAAAGGCTACGAGAATTGGAGTACGAAAACTCAAAGCGCAAAAGACCTCAAAGCTCACCCTTTACAAGTCGTATTCGGTGTGGCATATGTGGTGCTAATTATAAGCATTGTGTGAACCTCGGCAAGCATTTTTGGCAATGCTCCACCTATATGAAAAAGGGCAAGCAGTTCTGTCACGCCAAGCGCATATCGGATGAAGTTATACATAGGCTTACGGCAGAGGTGCTTGGTACGGAAGAATACGATGTGGGTGTGCTTGACAGCCGTATAACGCTTATACAAGCGGAGGAAAACCACACCATAGTTTTCCGCACCGCCGAAGGAGAAGAAATCGTTAAACAATGGGAATTGCCCTCACGCTCTGAAAGTTGGACAGCGGAGATGCGAGAGGCAGCAAGCGAAAGAAAAAAGAAAGCGAGGAAAAGTAATGGCTAGAGCGGTTACGGTCATACCACCTACTATAAATCCATTAACAAAGATGCCTACCGCCACAGTAAGCAAACGGCGTGTTGCAGGGTATGCTCGTGTGTCTACCGATAGCGACGAACAGTTCACCTCTTACGAGGCGCAAATCGATTATTACACTCAATTCATAATGCGCCATAGTGATTGGGAGTTCGTTAAGGTATATACGGACGAAGGTATCTCGGGCACGAACACCAAGCGCAGAGAGGGTTTCAATCAAATGATAACCGATGCTCTCGACGGCAAAATAGACCTGATCGTTACAAAGTCGGTCAGCAGATTCGCACGAAACACTGTAGATAGCCTTGTGACTGTAAGAAAGCTCAAAGATAAGGGTGTAGAGGTTTTCTTTGAAAAGGAGAACATTTATACGCTCGATAGCAAGGGAGAACTTCTCATAACGATTATGTCCTCTCTTGCCCAGGAGGAGAGCCGTTCCATTTCCGAGAATGTGACTTGGGGACAGCGCAAGCGCTTTGCAGACGGCAAGGTGATGCTTCCGTACAAACGATTCCTTGGCTACCGAAAAGGCGCAGATGGCTTTCCCGAGATTGTTCCCGAGGAGGCAGAAATCATAAAGCGGATATACCGCCGTTATATGAGTGGGCAGACCACTTGTGCCATTGCTGCGGAATTGACCGCAGACGGAATCCCTACGCCTGGAGGCAAGGCAACCTGGCAAGCGAGTACAGTTGAGAGCATTCTTACGAACGAGAAATATAAGGGGGATGCACTCCTTCAGAAATGCTTCACAACGGATTTTCTTACGAAAAAGAAGAAGGTCAACGAGGGCGAAGTTCCGCAATACTATGTTGAGCATAGCCACGAAGCTATTATTCCGCCGAACGAGTGGGAAGATGTTCAGACCGAGATACAACGCAGAAAGCGAATAGGTCGCAAGTATAGCGGAAACGGCATCTTTGCTTCTCGCATTGTATGCGCCGAGTGCGGTTCGTTCTTCGGTGCCAAGGTGTGGCATTCCAACAACGAAAAATACCGCAAGACCATATGGCGGTGCAACCATAAATTCGCCGGAGAGCATCGTTGCCAAACGCCGTTTGTGGAAGAAAAGACGCTCAAAGATAAATTCGTTACGGCATTTAATACCTTATGGGATACGAGAGCGGAGATAATCGAGAGCCTTCATTTTGCCCAAATGTTACTCACGGATAGCACCGCTATTGATACGGAGCTTGAAGAATTGACCGCCGAGCTTGAAATCATCGTTGAACTAACTCGCAAGTGCATCGAGGAGAATTCCACCTTGGCACAAGATCAGAACGAATACACCGCTCGATACAACGGCTATGTGGAGCGGTACGAAAGTACCCAAGCAAGAATTCAAGAGCTTCAAAAGCAGAAAGCCGAACGGCAAGAAAAGTACGATGGCATTGAATCCTTTATCACCACTTTTGCAAGCCAAAACAAGTCATTGACGGAATTTGATGAAGGAATATGGTGTCTGCTCTTGGAGACGGTGACGGTGCATACAAGCGGTACATTGGAGTTTCGGTTTAAGGATGGAAGCGCTTTTACAATATAAAAATACAGCAGATAGGAACCAATAACCTATCTGCTGTTGTTTGTTAGTCTATAGGATCGAACAGGCTTAATTGTGTGCTGTCAATAGTTCTTGTGCGTTTGGGCTTTTCTTCTGCTACCGAAGAACTAAATCTACCGCGTTTTTGAACTCTAGAGCGTTTTTCAATGTCTTCTTCACTCCACTCGGAGGAAATGGAAAGCAAAACCTCTTTGAGGCGTTCATTTATTGAAAGATTGCGCTCACGACTACGGCGTACAATACCAAAGCAACCTGTGGGCGATATGTAAATATCCTCAGGAGCTTCCGGAGAAACGATATCCATCATATTTCCAAATACACTTTCCTCGGGGGTTGCTGTACAATTGATTCTTACGCCGAATCCAATGTTCGCAATATCTTTGCCGAAATCAAAAAAACACCCTTCATCAGTTTTCCATTTGATAAAATAGCAACTTCCATCACCATCATCGATGATACTGGCTGTTTCATGCTGGGCATTTACTAGCCGTTCACCAATCCATCGAACAACCGGAACTGCCCATGAGTTGCCTATTGCTTGATATCGATTCGTTTTCTTTGCACCAGGCAAGTCGGTATAGTTGTCTGGAAATCCCATCAACCTTTCACATTCCAAGGGGGACAATCTTCTAATGCGCTTGTCTTGTACAACAAACAAAGAACCGTTATTTGCGGCTGCATTTCCGTTCCATTTTGTACCGTATGCGGAATACAAGCAATCGGTGTATTCTCTAAAGACTTCAAACTCGTGCCCATCCTTTACAAAGCGCAAAGGGTATTTAGGATATTCCAATGCAAGATGCGTGTGTTTTTCAAACAAGATATTTTCGGGATAAAAATCCGTACCGCCTGCTAATAAATACAAACGGCGTCTCTGCTGGGGCAACCCAAAATATTTCGCATCCAGTACACGCCAAGCAACATTTCTCTTGGGGCCTCTAACAATTCCGGCATTGGGCCATTTTCCGCATTCAATAACCTCGCTCAACCCAGCCAACGAGGACACGAGACAACCAAAAGCATTTGTTTTGTCGGTTAGGACACCCTCAACATTTTCCCAAAAAACCATGGTACGATTTTTATTTTGTTGTATGCGGATTTCGTCATTAGCTTCTATGATATCAACAAATCTTAATGTGAGATTTCCTCGATCATCATTTAAGCCGTTTTTCCAACCTGCAAGTGAAAATGCTTGGCAAGGAGTTCCTCCGCAAATCATATCCGGTGCAGAGATTGTATGTTGCAAAATCAAATCCGGTATAAGATTCATATCTCCCAGGTTCTTTATATTGGGATATTTTTTAGATAGTACAGTTGCCGGGAAAGCAGCTATCTCGGAAAACCATTGAAACTCAAAATCAAGCGGTTTCCAAGCGACTGATGCCGCCTCTATACCAGAGCAAATACTACCAACAGTTTTTATTGGCATAATTATCTCTCCAAGAGTTTTTCTTATATATTCGCTCTTTTTTTGCTTAAAGTCAAGTCAAATTCTGAAATTATTGCTTATTCTCCACAATGCACAAAAGAGCTTTTATTCTTCGTCTTTAAAATGCTCGAGTCGATATAACAGTTGTTTTCTCCATTCGGCAATATCGTACCAACCACAACCGACACAACCGCATTCAGCTTTCTTTCCTTTTTGAGGAATGCTTGTGTCCCAATCCTCCGAGCCGGAATAATAAAATTTAATTCCAAACGGATATCCGCGCTTTCCCGTTTGAAAACAGGTTCGACACACCTCACGTTTTTGCTGATTACGTTGGTTAGTCAATAACTGAAATTTTTTACGAATTTCTTCGTCCGTCATCGAATCAAGATTTTCACTCTTAGTTTCATCATCCCAACGGATTTCAGAAAATTTGTGATCAGGCAAACAATGAGCATTTGCGGTATCTTCGTATACATCGACACCACCCAAAACCTTGATGATTCTTTTTCTCAAAGCAGGAGACCACGTTTCGTAGCCATTTCCTTCAAGGCTGCCACGCTCAATAGGCAATAAAATAAGGTGCGTTTTATTGGCTTTGCAGTTAGGACAATAGTGTTTAGTGTCTGTTGCGATTGTATAGCCAAACTCTTTGAGGTCTTGAATTCTTCTTGCCCAGTTCGGATTTTGGGGAAGTGTACATTTTACGCACTGCCAACCGCCACGAATCAAACTATCATAGAAAGCCTTTGTGGTATCTGCATTGGGTTTTTCTGCCGTCCAAAAAGCGTCTTGCTTTTTCTTCCAAGCGGTAAAATTTTCGGGGCGCATTTGCTCATATACGGCATTCAGGTGTTGAGTAACATCATCATCGGTTTTTAGTGATACACCCGTCCTTCTATATTCGACAGGTACCCAACCATCCCATACAAGTTCACCGTATGTAAATTGGACATGAAGATATTCTTCGGATGCTTTAGAGTGTAGTTTTCGATTCTTATCTACAATTCTGATGTTTTCATTTAAAACGATTGCCATATCGTCACCTCCATCGACTATAACTTCAAGGAACAAAATTTCATAATATTAAGATAATAATTAATTATATCACAACTCAAGAGTTTTTTCTATACCTTTTTGTAAAAAATCCTGATAATCATGTTGTTTCGTTCACAAAAAGTTATCTGGACTATTTCCGCACCTTGTGGTATAGTGTTGTGCTACAAGGAGGTGCGCTTATGAAAAGTATACTTGAAGAACTATGGTATGGCAATGTTTGCCCCAACACCGGATGCCGAGAAGCAACGAAAGAGGCAAAGGAACTGATGGGGTATATTGCCGATCACCATGATAACCTACAGGCAACGCTTACGGAGAAACAAAAGGATATCCTTGAAAAGTTCGATGATTGCTACGCCGAGCTGACGGATATAAACGAGCGTGAAATATTCGTGTATGCGTTTCGGCTAGGAGCGAGGATTGCCATTGAAGTTATGAGCCTCGACATTGAATAAGCAAAAAAGGGGTGCAACGGATGCACCTCTTTTGCTCTCTTATGATAAAAACAAGAACCATAACTCGATACATTGTATCAAAATTATGGTTCTTATTTGGCGGAGTAGGAGAGATTTGAACTCTCGCGCCGTTATTCACGACCTACACCCTTAGCAGGGGCGCCTCTTCGGCCAACTTGAGTACTACTCCAGCGCCGTAGGTCATTATAGCATATCTTTTCGGGAAATGCAAGATGTTTTTCAAAAAATAATATTTATTTTTCCGAAAATATTGCGCATATTCGGCCTGCAGACCTTCATACAATGGCATCATGAAAAAAATATCGGAGGTACAAGATATGCCAAACGTTCACGCACCCGAAGGAATGCTCTTTGATACCAAGGAAAACAACGAATACGTAGGATCTCTGCAGGGGCTGGAGAGAGCCATGATGCAGGGAAAGATCCTGGAGGGCATTGCCCTTCTTTGCGACGCCGCCATGAACCTCAGCTTCAAATTCGGCAGCATCTACGGCCGCATGGATCGCAGTGAGGTAGCTTTCACCCCCGACGGCTCACCGCCCAAGGACATCGCCGTGATCTCCCGCGTGGGAAAGGCGGTCTGCTTTAAGGTCATCGGCTTTGAAAGGGGCAAAAACGGCGATCCCATCGCCCTGCTCTCACGCCGCGCCGCCCAAGAGGAATACATACGCTCGGTCTTTTCCACCCTTGTTCCGGGCGACATCCTGCCCTCTCGCGTGACACACCTTGAGCCCTTCGGCGCCTTTGTGGACATCGGCTGCGGCGTCATTTCCCTGCTTTCCATCGACTGCATTTCTGTCTCCCGCATCTCCCATCCCAAGGACCGCTTTACCGCGGGTCAGTACATCCGCACGGTGGTCAAATCGGTGGACTATGACGAGCAGCGCATTTTCGTTTCCCACAAGGAGCTGCTCGGAACGTGGGAGGAAAACGCCGCCAGATTCACCGCCGGTCAAACCGTCACGGGCATCGTGCGCAGCATCGAGGACTACGGCATTTTCGTGGAGCTGGCGCCCAATCTGGCAGGTCTTGCCGAGCTGAGAGAAGGCGTTTCGGTGGGTCAGCAGGTGGCAGTCTACATCAAAAGCATCCTGCCCGAGCGTATGAAGATAAAGCTGGTGCTCATCGACAGCTTCAAAGCGGAGCACCGCGCGACCATGCCCATCGAATACTACGTGCCCGATTCGGTTTCCCACATGGACCTCTGGCAATACTCCCCCGACCGCTGTCACAAGCTGGTGGAGAGTGTGTTTTAGAATGTTATTTTTATAGCATCCGCTTTTTCTTTGCGTGCTGCAGGCACAAAGAAAAAAGCTTAGCAAAAAAGAAATGCCATAGGAAAATCGCTGTTGCGACAGCGACCAAGGCTCCGCCTTTGGAAACCGCAAACTTTTGAAAAAGTTTGATCAAAACTATAAATCAAAACAAAAGAACGCCTCTTGGGGCACCCTCAGTAAGGAAGGTGCCCCAAGGTGGCTCTTATATCAAAATTTAATAATTGATTTCGTTAAGCGGTATAGCTATTGGCTATGCCGTTTTTCGTTACAAACCATTTTCAATGTGTGTAACCCACTATGACACTTTCAGCGTAAAGATGTCATTGAGTTTTGCATACGATTTCGCATTTATTTAAACCATTCTCTAACAGAGCGCTTTTTATATTTTTAAAATTAATAAGAAAAAACAAAGCTCGTCGTTTTTTTGACGAGCTTTGTTTTAGGTCACACTATTTAAATACGAACACTATGATGCTAACCACATATCAACACAAGCTTGAATACCACAACGCCAATTATTCTCATCAACTGCTTTTTCACATAATTTCAAAGCGCAATCGAGAAAATGACGAATGTCAGTCGGTGTAGGTTGAGTTTTATAACTGTAGGAATTCTCAACAAGTTTCATAAACTGATCTAATTCAAGAGGTATTATCTTAGATTTTCCACCATAAAGAGCAATTGACAGATGGTTTAGTACGTAGAAATGAGCCAATGTTGCTGCATTAATTGTCGGTGCAATAAATAAGCAATAAGTATCTTTGCCCGATTTTTTCTTTAACTGACCATAATGACGTGCGACGGGTTCTCCTTCAGCTTCATACTGACGCTGTCCGGACTGTAATGTAACTTCAACAGCCAAAGAAAAATCATCATAATCACACTCAATATCCGGCATATTTCCAGATGCGGTGGATAGAGGCTGACCTATATCATCAAATTTGAAGTTGCCCTTGATATTGCCGCCATCAAGCATAGTCATTGCTCTCCAAGTATTATACTCAAACATAAGCGGAGCATCATAGTATTCATCCGAAACGATTTCGTTAAATGTATCAATAATTTCTGAATATAGAGCGTATGACTTGATTTCAGCAACTTGTTCGTGAATAACATTCTCTTTGTGTTGAGCGACAATGTCATCTCGCAAATCTTTTAATGCCTCAATATCGTAGTTCGCTAAATCACGTCTTGTAAACTCACTCATACGAAGAATAACATCTATAATGTTTTCGACATTATCTGTATATAGTTCGGGAGTGGCGGCATTAAATAAATGTGCTTTATAACTTTCCTCATCATCCACAAAAACAGGATTTCGATTAACATTAGTAAGGATAAATTCGACATCTCGCTTTTTGTCATTGAAAATTGAAATTGTCCTACTTTTGTGTGCAATGGATACAAGTCCGGTAAATCTTAAATATCTAAAACAAGCATCAGCATAATCACGCATATTGCCTTTTTGAGTTTTCACAAAGGTATTTATGCTGGCATCTCTTGTTTCTCTTGTCCTTGTTCTACCTTCGGCAATTCTGTCATTATGAATTTCTAACACGGCATTTGCCCATACATCATTTACAAATCGTTTGTACTGTCCACGATGCAACTCTTTATCTTTTCTGAAATTCAAGATTTTATCTTTAACTTCTTCGTACTTGTGATAGTCTGTGATTTGAACAGCAAAGATTTTCAACTCGTCAAAGGTTAAATATTCAAGATCATAGATTAATCGCAATACTTCCAAATATGGACGCACAAAAAATGTACCGCTTATTTTGACGTTCTCTGTGTGATAAGGCGAAGGCAACTGAAATTTGAGCAGTTGGCGCAGGAAAATCTCTTGTGGTCTTTTCCCCGAAATTAAAGCACGACCAGCATCAGTTAGTGCAATATTCGGTTTCAAGTCAACAAAACCTAGTGCTTTCGGCGCACGATTTATTCTGTCACGTGCACTAAATGCTTTATCAGAGGGAGAGCCTGTTCCCTCGAAAAAGCTACTTTCCGCAAGTTCATCAATAAATTGTTCTTGTGTAATTCTATTCCACGGTTTTCCTTCAAATTTATCACAAAGCAATCCAATTTCAGGGATCATCTTTGCAGGAGTTCGTGGTGAAGTTGTAAAAAACAAAACTTTATTGTCCAGTCTTGCCATACCTATCACCTCAATAATTTTTTACTACGATATGCATTTTATCGTTTTTGAAACGATTTCTAATGTTTACTGCATAGTTTTTGTAATACTCATCAAAAATGAAACCACCATATAATTCTTCTGTGAGAGGAGTTTTGCCAATAATCATCAACGCCCTACAAGGAAGATTTCTAAAATCAGCCGCTAAACGTCTATGTTCCGCTTCATCAAAACCGTTCATCATATCGATGTTTCCATAGTCGTTGAAGACACAATCGTATGGCGGATCTAAAAAGATAAAATCATCTTCTTGTGCCATATCAAAAATGCGGCTATAATCACAGTTAAATAATTCTGCGCCTTGCAAAAGCTCACTATGTTGTTGTGTTACAAGTCGAGTGTTAAGATTTGGGTATCTGCCGAAAGGAACATTGTAATCACCGTTATTATTGTATCTAATCATTCCCGAATAGGCAGTCTTATTGATAAAGAAATACAAAACTCCATCTAAATATGTATCATCCGGATGATTAAATAGTTCTCTCATACGATAATAAAGTTCCTCATTTGCATTAGGAACTCTCTCATCAGGAGTCAAGGCTTTCAATCTCTTATATTCTGCCTGATTAAGTTCATACACACGCTGAAGGTCATCCAACTGCTGACGCATAAGAGGATACTGGTCTCGCAACTGAGAATAAAAGGTCATCAATCGCTCATTTGCATCGTTGATAATAGCGTTTTCAGGTTCAAGATGGAAATAAACTGCACCACCGCCAAAAAAAGGCTCGATATATCTGTTAAAGTCTTCTGGTATGTATTGAAGAAAACGGGGGATTTCACGAGATTTTCCGCCACGATATTTTAAAACTGGATTCATAGGTTCAACCTCGCTTTCAACTAGACATAATTGCACAAAAATATTATACCATACAACTCGAGATTTTTCAATGGATTTTCTGTGAAATTTGATTCTTGCTAAATGAAACAAAGGGAGACAGCATCCTTACGGAGTGTCTCCCTTACGAGACGTTCTTTTTATTGGAATTATTCGTACAGCTTGCCCAGCTTCTGCAGTCTGTCGTACTTCGCAGCGGCGTGCTTAGCAGCCTTTGCGAACAGCTCTTCCGCTCTCTGGGGGAAGGACTGTGCCAGACGCGCGTAACGGGTCTCGCTCTTGATGAATTCAACGTAGTCAGCGGTGGGTGCCTTGGAGTCAACCACGAACTTGGTCTCAGCTGCGGGGTTGAAGCGGAACATATTCCAGTAGCCTGCTTCCACAGCCTTCTTCATTTCCAGCTGGCAGTTCTGCATACCGCCCTTGACACCGTGCATTTCGCAGGGTGCGTAACCGATGATGAGGGAGGGTCCGGGATATGCTTCTGCTTCGGTGATCGCCTTCAGAGTCTGATTCATATCAGCGCCCATAGCAATCTGTGCAACGTATACGTAGCCGTAGGACATAGCAATTTCAGCCAGATTCTTCTTGCCGATCGCCTTACCTGCTGCTGCGAACTGTGCCACCTGACCGATGTTGGAGGACTTGGATGCCTGACCGCCGGTGTTGGAGTAAACTTCGGTATCGAATACCATTACGTTTACGTCCTCGCCCGATGCCAGCACGTGGTCCAGACCGCCGAAGCCGATGTCGTATGCCCAGCCGTCGCCGCCGAAGATCCATACGGACTTCTTGGACAGGTACTGCTTTTCAGCAAGGATCTCCTTAGCGGTCTCGCAGCCGCAAGCTTCCAGCGCTGCCACCAGCTTATCGGTAGCTGCACCGTTTGCCTTGCCGTCGTTATAGGTTGCCAGATACTCTGCAGCCGCTGCCTTTACGTCAGGATTGCCGTCTTCCTTAGCTACGATACCTTCGATCTTAGCCTTCAGCTTTTCGCGGATGGCCTTCTGACCGAGGTTCATACCCAAACCGTGCTCGGCGTTGTCCTCGAACAGGGAGTTAGCCCATGCGGGACCCTTGCCGCTTTCGCGGTTTACGGTATAAGGAGTTGCAGGTGCGGAGCCGCCCCAGATGGAGGAACAACCGGTTGCATTGGAGATGAACATTCTTTCACCGAACAGCTGGGTGATCAGACGTGCATAAGAGGTCTCTGCACAGCCTGCGCAGGAGCCGGAGAACTCAAGCAGAGGCTGCTTGAACTGGCTGCCCTTCACGGTGGCATTGATCAGCTCGGGCTTTTCGGAAACGTTCGCCACGCAGTAGTCGAATGCTGCCTGCTGGTCAGCCTCGCCTGCCTGGGGAACCATGTAAATAGCGTAATCTTCCTTGGATGCCTTGGTGCCTGCAGCGGCTGCCTTCTTGTCGGCGCCTGCGTTGACGGGACAAGCCTTTACGCAGAGCGTACAGCCCATACAGTCAAGGGGAGATACTGCCATGGTGAACTTGTAGGTGGTCTTTACGATGGGCTTTGCCGCGATCTTGGTGGATGCGGGAGCCGCTGCTGCCTCTTCTTCGGTCAGCGCGTAAGGACGGATGGTCGCATGAGGACATACGAATGCACAGCTGTTACACTGGATACACTTATCGGGATTCCAGGTGGGAACCATCACGGCTACGCCGCGCTTTTCGTAAGCGGCAGAGCCCTGAGGGAAGGTACCGTCCACGTAGTCAACGAATGCGGAAACGGGAAGGCTGTCGCCTGCCATTGCCTGCACGGGCTCTACGACGGTATTGACGAACTTCACAAGGTCTGCGCGTTCGCCGGTGACAGCTGCCTTGGCAGCGTCGGCACCGCAGGTCTTCCATGCTTCGGGAACGGTGATCTCCACGAATGCGTCAGCGCCTGCATCGATGGCGGCATAGTTGAGGTCAACCATTGCCTGACCCTTCTTGATGTAGGACTTGTATGCCATCTTCTTCATGTATTCGATGGCTTCCTCTGCGGGCAGGATCTTTGCCAGCGCAAAGAATGCGGACTGCAGAATGGTATTCTTAACCTTCGCATTACCGATCTTCTTGGTAGCAAGGCTGGTAGCGTCGATGGTGTAGAACTTCACGTTGTTGTTTGCCAGATAGCTCTTTACCTTTGCGGGCAGGTGTGCGTCCAGCTCGTCGGCAGTCCACTGGCAGTCAAGTAAGAAGGTACCGCCGGGCTTTACGTCGGAAACCATATCGTACTTGGTCAGATATGCCTGGTTGTGGCAGGCAACGAAGTCTGCCTTATTGATGTAGTAGGGGCTCTTGATGGGCTTATCACCGAAGCGCAGGTGGGAAATGGTGATACCGCCTGTCTTCTTGGAGTCATACTGGAAGTATGCCTGAATGTACTTATCGGTATGGTCACCGATGATCTTGATGGAGTTCTTGTTTGCACCAACGGTACCGTCGCCGCCCAGACCCCAGAACTTGCACGCGATGGTGCCTGCGGGAGCGGTATCGGGAGCAGCCTTTTCGGGCAGAGAGGTGCCGGTCACGTCGTCCACGATGCCTATGGTGAATCCGTTCTTGGGTTCAGCCTGTGCCAGGTTTTCGTATACGGCAAAGATGCTGGAGGGAGGCGTATCCTTGGAGCCCAGACCGTAACGTCCGCCTACCACGTTCGCCTTCACGCCTGCCTTGGCAAGAGCGGTGACAACGTCCAGATACAGAGGTTCACCAAGCGAACCGGGCTCCTTGGTTCTGTCGAGCACTGCGATCTGCTTTGCGGTGGCGGGAATAGCTTCGATCAGCTTTGCAGCACAGAAGGGTCTGTACAGACGAACCTTGATCAGACCAACCTTTTCGCCGCTTGCGTTCATGTAGTCGATGACTTCTTCGATCACGTCGCAAACAGAGCCCATAGCCACGATCACGCGATCGGCATCGGGTGCGCCGTAGTAGTTGAACAGCTTATAGTCGGTACCAAGCTCAGCATTGACCTTGTCCATGTATTCTTCCACGATGGCAGGCAGAGCGTCATAGTAGCTATTGCATGCCTCTCTGTGCTGGAAGAAGATATCGCCGTTTTCAGCGGAGCCGCGCAGTGCGGGATTTTCGGGGTTCAGAGAACGGGCGCGGAACGCCTTGACAGCATCCATGTCCACCATCTTTGCAAGAGTATCGTAGTCCCATACCTCGATCTTCTGGATCTCGTGAGAGGTACGGAAGCCGTCGAAGAAGTTGATGAAGGGAACTCTGCCCTTGATGGATGCCAGATGTGCAACGGCACCCAGGTCCATTACTTCCTGAGGATTGGTCTCAGCCATCATCGCAAAACCGGTCTGACGGCAAGCGTATACGTCGGAATGGTCACCGAAGATGTTCAGCGCGTGAGACGCTACGCAACGGGCGGATACGTGGAATACGCAGGGCAGCAGCTCGCCTGCGATCTTGTACATATTGGGGATCATCAGCAGCAGACCCTGAGAAGCGGTATAGGTAGTGGTGAGTGCACCGGTTGCCAGCGAACCGTGTACAGTACCCGCAGCACCTGCTTCGGACTGCATTTCAACAACCTTAACGGAGGTTCCGAAAATGTTTTTCAGACCCTGTGCCGACCACTGGTCCACATAGTCAGCCATAGGGCTGGAGGGAGTGATCGGGTAGATGCCGGCAACCTCGGTAAATGCGTAGCTCACGTGCGCCGCAGCCTGGTTACCGTCCATGGATAATTTCTTTCTTGCCATGTTTGCCTCCTAAAATTTATTCATACTCTGCTAAGGGAGCATTTTTTCCATCCTTTATTGTAGCACCGATTTTCCTTCTTGTAAAGGATGTTTTCAAAACTTTTTTGAAAAATTCACGGAAATCTTGTCAAATACTGCAGAAAACACAAAAGCAGACCGCCCGATCAGCGGTCTGCTCTGTAAAGCATGGTAGGACATCCGTTTATTTCTTTTCTAAAAGTGCGATAAAAAAGCCGTCGGTGCCGTGGGTATCGGGATACAGCTGCAGCATTCCCGAAGGGGCGTCCAGCCCTCCCACCGCAAAGGGCACCAAAACAAATTCGCAGTGCTCCGAGAGGAATTTTCGGATCAGCTCTTCGTTTTCGGCCTTTGCCAGCGTGCAGGTGGAGACCACCAAGCGTCCGCCCTTCTTCAGATAGCGCACACTGTTGTCCAAAATGGCGTACTGCACCGCGGGAAGCCGCTCGATATCTTCTACGTTTTTGAACCGAAGATCCGGCTTTTTCGCCATGACCCCCAATCCCGAGCAGGGCAGATCCATGAGCATACGGTCAGCGGTTTCAGCAAGCTCGGGAAAATAGGTAGCACCGCTGCGGCAGGCAGTTTCAATGATAGAGATCCCCAGTCGCAAAGCGCCCGAGCGCACCAGCGAAAGCTTGTTGGCGTGCAGATCGAAGCTGTACAGCTTTCCTTCATTCTGCATCTCCATTGCCAACGAAAAGCTCTTTCCGCCGGGGCAGGAGCAGGTGTCGATCACCGTTTCGCAGGGCTTTGCACCAAGCACCGTGGCACACAGCTGAGAAGCCTCGTCCTGCACGAAGCAAAGTCCGTCTGCCAGCTCAGAAAGCTCCGAAACGGCACATTTTACCTTCAGTCCATGGGGAGAATAGGGCGTTTTTTCACTATGGATCCCTCTTTCCGCAAGACGCTGCGCCAGCTCTTCTCTTGTGATCCTCAGGGTATTCACCCGCAGAGTGGTGCCGTCGTTTCCCTCAAAGGCGGCAAACAAGGAAGCAGTGCGCTCTATGCCGTGATCGCGCACGAACAATTCGCACATCGGCATAGGGTAGCCGTACTTCACCGAAAGCCATGCGATCGGATCCTTTTCCTTTTCGGGATAGCGGATCCCCTCTTTGCCCTTGCAAAGTGAGCGAAGCACGCCGTTGACGTAGCCCGATGCCGATCTTCTCACGTCGTTTGCGATCTTTACACTTTCATTGACGGCGGCACTTTCGGGAATTCTGTCGCAAAACAGAATTTGATATGCCCCGAGGCGCAAAAGACAGCGCACCTCGGGGTCAAGATCATCGATCGGCTTGCTCGAAAATTGCCCTAAAACATAGTCCAGCGTCACTCTGCGCTCGATCACACCGTACACAAGCAGCGTGTACAATGCGCGATCCTTTTGGGACAGCTGTTCTTTTTTTAAGGTCAGATCGGTTTCCAGATTGGAGTACCGTCCCTCCTTTTCCAAGCGAAGCAGTGAATTATATGCCGCTCTTCTGACCGTCAGTATCATCTGTCGCTGCTTCTGGCAATGACCAAAAGACGAAGCAGCTGCAGAACCGCACTGACAAGGGCTGCTACGTAGGTCAGCGCCGCTGCGGTCAGCACCTTATCCACACCGTCCAGCTCCTCTTCTCTGAACGCACCGCTGCCCTCCAGCGCCTTAATGGCACGGCGGCTGGCATTGAATTCCACAGGAAGGGTGATCAGCTGGAACAGTGCCACCACCGCAAACAGACCCACACCGAAGTAAGCCAGCAGCGGGTTGGCAAAAACAACGCCCAGAATGACAAACATCATCGAAAACAGAGAGCTGAAATTGGTAGCTCCCACCAGCGCACCGCGAATCTTCATAGGTGTGTAGCCCTTGGCGTACTGAACCGCATGACCGCACTCATGGGCAGCAATGCCCACCGATGCCACCGATGCCTTGTCGTACACGTCAGCGGAAAGACGCACCACGTTGGCACGGGGGTCAAAATGGTCGGTCATCTCGCCTGCGATCTTTTCGATACGCACGTCATACAGTCCGTTTGCATTCAGAATAGCTCTTGCAGCATCGTAGCCGGTGAGTCCTCTGGCAACGCGCACCTGCTTATATTTGTGATAAGCGGTGGTCACCTTGATCTGTGCCCAAATGCCAATCAGCATAGCGGGAACCATAAAAATCCAAAACGTGGGATCAAAGAAAATAAACATACTTGTACTCCTTTATTTCAATTAATTATTCACTTAGTAAACGTATCCGAAAGAGAGATGCCTCTGCCCCTGATAAAATCGGCACCGGACATTCTCTTCTTTCCCTCGGGAAGCACGCCGTCAATGACAACGGCGCCCTCTCGGCACGCCACCGTGATCCTGCCGTCATCCAGCGCGATCACCTGTCCGGGCGTTCCAAGCACTCCGTTCTCCGTCAAAAGCGAGAGCGAGGTGAACTTAACCGCTTTCCCGTTCAAGTACGCAAAAGGCAGCGGAACGGGAGTCAGCCCCCTTGCGTAAAAATGCACCTGTCTTGCGGGACGGTCAAAATCCAAAAGGCAATCCGCTTTTTCAATCTTGGCAGCGTGAGTGGCAAGCCTTTCGTCCTGGGGGTGTGCTTTCAGCGTTCCCGCCTCCAGCCCGTGAAGAGTATGCACCAAAAGCTGTGCGCCCATGTCGGCAAGACCGTCGTGCACCGATTCAAAATCGTCCTCCAAGGTCAGCGGCATTTCCGCCTTCAAATACATATCACCGGTATCCATGCCCTTTGCCATCTTCATGGTGGTCACTCCCACCGTTTCATCTCCCGCCATGATGGATCTTTGCATGGGCGCCGCACCGCGATAGGCAGGCAGCAGCGAGCCGTGCACGTTGACGCATCCGTATTTCGGGTAGTTCAAAACGTATTCGGGAAGCAGCTTTCCGTACGCCACCACAGCAATGGCATCGGGGACAAGCTCGTCGAGCAGCTCGGCAATGGCGCCATCCTTCAGCGTTGCGGGCTGCCACACGGGAATACCCTTTTCCAGCGCCATCACCTTTACGGGCGGCGGGGTCAGGGTCATGTGGCGACCCTTTGGTTTATCGGGTTGGGTCAAAACACCCACCACGGTGAAATCCGGCTGATCAAGCAGATGCGCCAGCGACACCGCAGCGAAGTCGGGGGTACCCATAAACAGTATTTTCATCGTTGTATCCTCATCACTTGCGCCGTCTGATCTCTTCCGCAGGAAGCATTCTGCTCGCCTTATCCTTGAACAGCACTCCATCCAGGTGGTCGATCTCGTGGCAGAATGCTCTGGCAAGCAGCTCGCTGCCTGTATAGCAAACGGTCTCGCCTTTACGGTTCATGGCACGCACCGTCACGGTCATGGGACGGGTCACGATGCCGTAGTCTCCGGGGCTGGAAAGACAGCCCTCACTGCCGATCTGTTCCCCCTCTGTGAAAATGATCTCGGGATTGATCAGCTCGTATACCGTACCTGGCTCGGTCTCCACGATGGCGATCCTTCTCAAGATCCCCACCTGCGGTGCCGCCAGTCCCACGCCCTCTGCTTCGTGCATGGTCTGCAGCATATCGTCAAGCAATCGCTCAATCTTCGGCGTGATCTCGGTCACGGGTCGGCACACCTTGCGCAGGGTATCGTCTCCTTCTTTTACAATTGTCAGTTTAGCCATTTTATCACATCTCTTTCTACAGTCCCGCAGGATTGATGTCCACCGAGACCTGCACCTTTTTTAGTATCCGCTCATCTAAAGCGTTCATAGCATCCCGCAAAAACTGCCTTAGACGCCGATTGTTTTTCACCTTCATCACAAACCGCATACGGTAGCGACCGTTCAATTTATAGATCGGCGCTTCAAAGGGTCCGAAAATGACCATCGCCAGATCTCCGTATTCTTCCTTGCGCAGTCGGGCAACGCAATCATGGTATGCCCGCACCGCACTTTGCAAATGCTGCTCGTCCTCTGACGAAAAGCTGACAAGGGCAATATCACAGAAGGGTGGGAACAGCAGCGACCGTCTCAGCGCGATCTCATTTTCGTAAAACGCTTCGTAATTCTGACTTGCCGCCTGCACCAGCGTGCGGTTGTCGGGATTCATGGTCTGGATGATCGCTCTGCCGGGCTTCTCTGCCCTGCCCGCTCTACCCACCACCTGCGTGATCAGCGAGAAGGTGCGCTCTGCCGCCCGATAATCGTCCATGTACAGTCCCGTATCCGCCATGGTAACGCCAACCAGCGTCACCGACGGAAAATTGTGTCCCTTGGTCACCATCTGGGTGCCAAGCATCACGTCGTATTCTTTTTCTCTGAAATCGGAAAGCATTCGCTCGAATGCTTCTTTTTCTCCTGTTGTGTCGGCATCCACTCGCAAGATCCTTGCCGTGGGCAATCGACTCTGCAGCTCTTTTTCCACCGACTGCGTTCCGTATCCCGCAAAATGCATCGCCTGCGAGCCGCAAGAAGGGCATTGCTGCGGCACCGGTTGGCGTTTGCCGCAATAGTGGCAGACCATATACCCATATTTCGGCATATTTTCTCCCGTCAGCTCCACGCCCTTGGAACGTTTTCCGACGTGACAGGTCATGGAAACGCTGCATCGGGGACAGATCACCGTATCTCCGCAGGAGGTACACTGAGCAAAATTGTGATACCCGCGCCGTCCCACGAACAGAATGCTCTGCTGGTCCTGCTCCAAATTTCTTTGCAGCTCATCCTGCAGCAGCTCCCCAATGGCAGAGCTTGCCTCACCGCCACGCATATCGCACAGAATCGCACGGGGCATGGGTCCCTTATTATATCTTGCCTTCAGCTCCACAAGAGAGTAAACGCCGCTTTTGGCCTTATAGTAGCTCTCCACCGACGGCGTTGCCGAAGCCAGCAGCATCACAGCTTCGTTCGCTGCGCAGCGGTATCGGGCAATGTCCCGCGCATGATAGCGAGGGGATTGCTCGGATTTGTAGGTGTGCTCCTGTTCCTCATCAATGAGGATCATACCCAGATCGGAAAAGGGAGCAAACACTGCCGAACGGGTACCGATACACACTCTCACCTGTCCGCTGCGAATCCGTTGCCAGGCATCCTGTCGCTGTCCCGCTGACAGTCCCGAATGGATCACCGCCACCTCGTCGCCATAGCTTTCACAGTAGAGACTTACCGTCTGAGGTGTCAGCGAGATCTCAGGCACCAAAATGATGACCGATCTTCCCGAGCGCACCACCTGCTCCACCACAGCCTTCATGACCATGCTTTTTCCGCTTCCGGTCACGCCGTACAGCAGCGCCGCCTTGGCGCTTCCCGATCCGTAAAGATCAAGGATCGATTCCTTTGCCTTTTCCTGCTCCGGGGTCAAGCTCTCGCTCCAAGAGCAGCTTCTTTCCTTTTTTCCGCCGGGTCTTCCCACCGGCATTTGCACGCATGAAAGGGCGCCCAGCTCGGTAAGCCGTTTCAACTGTGCCGCACAGTTGCCAAACCGCTCCCGCAGCACCGAAGCCGACATTTGTCCTTCGCGCAGGATCACCTCAAAGAGCTGCCTTTGCTTTTCGCTGCGCAGGCAGCCTGCCAAAAAATCGGAAGAGGCGGTATAATAGCTTTCGCAGCGCACCTTGACCGTGCGTTCGATTTCGTAGCGGCGCGCCAACACGCCGTCGCTCTCCATTTGCCGCAGAAGCTTTCGCACATCCTGTCCAAATCGGTGACGCAGCTTGGAAAAGGTCACCTTCTTCTGGGACGCGATATAGCTCTGCACCTCAGCAGCCTTGCTGTTTTCCAAGTATTTCTTTTCCGAAAAGCACTCTCCCGGCAGATAGATCTCAAGCAGTCCCTCGGGAATGCCCGAAGGAAGGATGCAGTGCAGAGCATCGGCAACCGAGCAGAAATACTGCTCCTTCATATAAAGGACCAGTCCAATCATTTCTTCGCTGAGCGCGTAGCCCTCGTATACGTCAAGGACCGTTTTCAGATCCTTTCCGTCGCCGTCCTTGACCGCCAGAACAAGCGCCGGGGTGATGCGGTTGGCAGAGCCAAAGGGAACATAGACGAAGCCGCCTCTCGTTACCTTCTCCGCCATGCCGTCCGAAACGGCGTAATCAAACAGATTATCCACGCGCTCCGGCAAGGAGTCGGAATATAAATATACACTGACGACCTTCATATCCGCCCTCCTTTTGACAAAACGGGGACGCCTTACGACTGTCCCCGCTGCGTTTCTTCAATGTCTTACTCGTCGGCTTGCTCTGCGCCCTCGGCTTCTGCTTGCTTTGCCAGCTGTGCGCTCATCAAAATAGGCTTCAACTCACCGTTTTCATCGGCTTCCAAAACCACAAGTTCACCCTCCATCATGCGATTGATGGCGGTCTTTACTGCCTTGTTGTCACGAATATCCTTGTCGATAAGAGCGAACACGGTCTTATCGGTTTCCTTCTGGGAAACCATTCTCTCAGCAGTCTCTCTCTGACGGCAATATTCATCGGTCACGATGCGCGCGCACTTGGCGGTAGCAACGGTCACTGCATAGCGGTCGCTTCCTGCGCCGCCGAACTGTTCAATGGTAGGATAAAGCATACTATAATCTCCTTCTTCTTGTTAGTTGTCAAAAATATATTCTCATTTGCCGTAAAAATCCACGACAAATCCACTGTTGCGTTTTACACTGTCCTGCTCGACCTTGATGATGTCAAACACATCCTGCACAGCCTTATCGAGCATATCGTCGTAGTTGATGACCAGGTAGTCATAGCTCGGAAGAGTAGATAATTCCTCCTTGGCCTTTGCCAGACGGTTTTGGATATCCTCCTCGGTGTTGGTGCCCCTGCCCCGCAGGCGTCTTTCCAGATTGGGATAGTCGGGGGGAGCGATCATCACTGCCACCGCCTCGGGCATACGGCGCTTAACGTTCATGGCGCCCTGCACCTCGATCTCAAGGATCACGTGCACGCCGTTTGCCAGCTTTTCTTCGATCTCGCCCTTGGGCGTGCCGTAATAATTTCCGCAGTACTCGGCGTACTCCAGCATTCCGTCCTGTGCAATACGGCTTTCAAATTCTTCTCTTGTCAGAAAATAATAGTTCTCTCCGTGCCGCTCGCCCTCTCTTGCCGCTCTTGTGGTGGCAGAGACCGAGTAGGCAAAGAAGCCCTCGGGAGCTGTTGCACGCAGCCTTTTGACAAGCTCGCCCTTCCCCGCGCCCGAAGGACCGGAAATGATCAGCAATAAACCTTTTTTCTTCATTCTTCTTCCTCCCCGTGGGTCGGTTCTGCACCTGCCAGTCGGGTTGCCACGCTGTCCACCGTCAAAGCGGAAAGCACCACGTGACCGCTGTCCAATACCAGCACCGACCGACATTTTTTGCCGCAGCAAAGATCCACGGCTCTGCCGCTGTCCTTGGCGTCCTGGATCAGTCGCTTAATGGGGGCTGCATCGGGAGATGCCGCCGAAACGATGCGCTCGGCAGCCACCAGATTGCCAAACCCGCAATTGATAAATTTCATCCGCAAGCCCTCACTCGATATTTTGGATCTGCTCTCGGATCTTTTCCAGCAGGCACTTCATTTCCACCACCGTAGCCGAGGTCTCTTTGTCGCTGCACTTGGAGCCGATGGTGTTGGTCTCGCGGTTCATTTCCTGCAGCAGGAAATCCAGCTTGCGTCCGATGGGCTCTTCGGATGCGAAGATCTCGTCGTACGCCGCAAAGTGAGAACGCAGTCTGACCAGCTCCTCGTCCACTGCCGTTCTGTCGGCAAAGATGGCACATTCGGTCAGGATCCTTCCCTCGTCCGCACTGACGTCCAGCTCAGACAGCACCGTTCTCAGCCTGTTTTCCAGCTTTGCGCGGTAGTTTGCGGTGTACTGCGCCGCAAAGCCCTCCACGCGCTCTGCCATTGCGACCAGCTCCGCCTTCTTGGCAAGCAGGTCCTTTTTCAGGTTCTCGCCTTCTCTTTCGCGCATCTCAATAAATCTGTCCAGCGCTGCATCGAACACGGGCAGCAGATCCTGCCACGCCTCGTTTTCATCCTCCTCAGGATGCTTTTCCGCAAAGATCGCGGTGTTACGCGCCACGCTCATCACCGAAATGTCATCTGCAAGGCCGAAATCGTCCCGCAGCTTGCGCAGCGCTTCGATGTAGCTCGCCGCAAACGCCTCATCCAGACAGATCTGCGCGCCCTTGTTGGTCAAAGGATTGATGCCGATGTACAGATCCACCTTGCCGCGGGTGATACCCTTGGCAGACAGATACGCCTTGGCACGCTCTTCCAAATAGCCATACAGTCGGGAGATCTTCACACTGCAGTCCAGATAACGGCTGTTGACCGATTTGATCTCAACCAGTATTTCTTTTCCGTTTACGGTGTCGGTGGCTCTGCCGTACGCCGTCATGCTTTTTGCCATATCGTTTTCCTGTCCTTTTTCGTTTTTGTCCTTCACAGGATATACACTATTATTGTAACCTATTTTTCCGCGTTTGTCAATAGCCGACGCATTCTTTTTAAAATACGCAAAAGGCTCTTGCAAAATGCGTCGGATTTGAGTATACTATGTAGGTATATGAAAGGAAGGTAGTTTCTATGGATCTGTGGCAAACGCTTGCAAATACAAACCGTCCCATCCTGCTCTACGGCATGGGCAACGGTGCCGACAAGATCGTGCAGCGGCTTGCGCAGCACGGGGCTTCGGTCGCCGATTTCTTTGCTTCCGACGGCTTCGTGCGCGGTCAGCTCTTCCACGGAAAGCCCGTCCTTTCACGCACCGAGGCGCTCTCCCGCTACCCCGACGCCATCGTTCTGCTGGCATTCGGCTCCGCCCGTGACGAGGTACTGGACGCCATCAACGAGATCCGCGCCACCCACACCCTACTGGTGCCCGACGTGCCGGTGTTCGGAGACAATCTCTTCACCAAAGAATTTTATACCGAAAACGAAGCGTCCTTCACCGCCGCCCGCGATCTGCTGGGCGATGAGCGGTCAAAGGTCCTGTTTGACGATCTTGTGCGCTTCAAGCTCAGCGGCGATCCCTCTCATCTGTGGGACACACAATCGCTTTCCGATACCATTACGGAATGTCTGCACCCCGCCGACTACCGCTTCTGTCTGGATCTGGGGGCCTACGTGGGCGACACCGCAGAAATGATGCTGGGGCTCTGCCCGCAGGTCACCCGCATCGATGCGTGGGAGCCCGACCCCAAGACCTTTGTTAAGCTCACACGCTTTGCCGACAGCCATCCCACCGTGCACCCCATCCGCTCTGCTTCCCTTGACTACACAGGGCAGGTGGATTTTGCCGTTTCGGGCAACCGCAACGCAGGCATCGACGCCCCCGGCAAGGTGGCGCCCGTTTCCTGCACTGCCATTGACGACCGTTATCTTGAGGACCCGCCCGATTTCATCAAGATCGACGTGGAGGGGGCGGAGCGTCCTACACTGATCGGAGCCGCCGAAACGCTGCGTTGCCATCGTCCCGATCTTCTGATCTCTCTGTACCACCGCAGCGAGGATCTTTACGATCTTCCGCTGCTGCTGCACTCGATCTGCCCCGACTACAAGCTGTCTCTGCGCCGCGACAAGGGACTGCCCGCATGGGATATCGTCCTTACTGCCACCTGCTGTGCAACCGAATAACAGACTATTATATAATAAGGAAGAATTACGATGAACATTCCCTTTCGTTCCAACTGTCACACCCATACCGTTCTCTGCGACGGCAAAGCCACCGCCGAGGAAATGGTCAAAGCCGCACTGGCGCTTGGTTTCGTCAGCCTTGGCTTCTCCGCTCACTCCCCTCTGCCCTATGAAAACAACTGGGCTCTCCAAAACGAAGACCTGTCGCTCTATCTGAAAACGATCTCCGAGCTGTCGAAAGCCTACGCGGATCGCATCGAGATCGTAACAGGCATCGAATTGGACGCCGATTCCCGAATCGAGCTTTCCCCCTTTGCCTACACCATCGGATCGCTGCACACGCTACACAAGGACGGGCTGGGCTTTCCCGTGGATGCCGATCCTGCTCTGCTGCGTGAGTGCTGTCATGAGCTGTTCGGAGACGATTTTCATGCGCTGATGCGCTACTATTTCGAGGCGCTGTACGAATACGTCAAGTGCCAGCCGTTTACGGTACTGGGGCATTTCGATCTCCCCCTCAAATACAACAAAAATGGGGAATTCATAAACGAAGAGGATCCCGCGTATCAAAAAATGGCGCTGGAGGCGCTGGACGGTATCCTGGATCTGCGCCCCGAGCTGATCGTTGAGATCAACACTGGAGGCATACCGCGCGCGGGACGTCCCTACCCCTATCCCGCTCCCATCCTGCTGCGTCACCTGAAGGAGCGAGGTGCGCGTATGACCTTGACCTCGGACGCCCACCGCACAAATGGGCTTGCCGCCGCCTACCCGGAAAGCATCGCACTGCTGAAGAGCATCGGGATCGATACGCTGTACCGTTTGGAAAACGGCGCTTTCGCCCCTGTTTCTCTTTGTTAATCGTGAATAATTTGTGTACACTTTGTAAATTCTCTTCAAAAGTAAAAAATCCGTCTTTTTTTCATCTCTGCAAGTATTGACAAAAGCAAAAAAAACTGATATACTTTCTATACCAAAATCTATGGAGGTAATACCAAAATGAAAAACGCAATCAGAATTTTGTCGTTATTGCTTGTGTTGGTTACCGTAGTGGCATGCTTTGCTGCTTGCGGCGGCTCTTCCGAAAAGGATAACGAAAAGAAACCTGAAACCAAGCCCCCTGTACAGGGTCCTGAAGGCAGTGGTGAAGGCTCCGAACAGGGCGTATGGGGTGTCGGCGGTGCAGAGCACAGCCTGCCCGACGGTCTTGATTTCGGCGGCAAGACCATCAAGTTCCTTGTTTGTAACGGTGACGAAGCTACCAAGGACCTTCCCGGTCGTTCCATCCTTCCCACCGAGGATTTGACCTTCGAGGTTAACTCCGCAGCAATCGACCGTAACACTGCTGTTGAGAACAACTTGAACGTTAAGATCGCTATGGATACCTGTGAACAGGGACAGACTCAGTCCAAGATCACCGACATCCTGGCAACCGGTCTGCATGAGTATGACGTAGTCGGCGCATATCAGTACTACGATATGGGTCTGACCATCGGCGACAACGGCGGTTTCTTCGTAAACTTCGAAAGCGAAACTCTGCAGGACGAAATCTACATCGACGTAAACAAGCCCTACTGGGACAAGGAGATCTATGATCTTCTGACCTACGGCGGATGCGCATTCTGGGTAACCGGCGATATCTCCCAGACCTGGGTGGCTTCCGTATTCGTATCCTTCGTAAACGGCGACCTGTGGGAACAGTACTCTAGCGTAATCGCAACCTGCGAAGGCACCAAGGGCATCACCGATCCCTTCGAGCTGGTAGATAAGGGTCTGTGGACCATGGATCTGTGGATCGAGATCTCTCAGAAGATCTGGGTTGACAAGAACGGTAACGAAGAAGTTGACCTCGGCACCAACCCCGACGTAGTTGGCTTCCTGACCTACCAGCCCGGTCTGAACAACATCATGGCTGACGGTCTGGCTGCAGGCGCAGGTGTAGTTTTCTCCACCAACGCTTCCGGCACTTGGGAAATGGACGTTAACAACAGACAGAACAACCTGTTCGCTATGACTCTGTACAGCATGTACCAGCCCGAATCCAAGGCATGCAAGATCAGCATCGAAAACGAAAAGTACATCATGGAAGAATTTGCTGACGGCAGGGGTCTGATGACCGTTAACCTGATGCACATGTCTGAGCACTACCTGTCCAACATGAACAACTTCTACGTGCTGCCCGTTCCGAAGATGATCGCAGGCACTTCTACCTCTTACACCACCACTACTCACGACAATCTGACTCTGTTCGGTATTCCCGCAACTGCAATTGACGAGGGTAAGCTGGGTGCCATCACCGCTACTCTGGAAATGATGGCTTGCGAATCCTTCAACCTGGTTACTCCTGCATACTACACCAAGGCTCTGAAGACTCGTTTCAACCACGCTGATGACACCGCTTGGGAAAAGCAGGCTCACATGATCGATACCATCCGTGGCGCTATGACCCATGACTTTGCATCCATCTACGGTGCTCTGATCGGCGGTAAGACCGGCGCAGGTTCTCCCACTCACTTCTTCCGTACCGACTGTGAAAAGGCTCAGTTTGCTAACAGCATCAAGTCTAAGTACACTGTTTGGAACACCGGTCTGAAGGGCGTTCTGGAAGACATCGAAGCTGCATACTACATGGAACGCACCTAATGCATTTTGCATAATCAGTATCGTTTATAATCAAACCGGCAAGCTCTGCTTCGGCAGAGCTTGCTTTTTTTATAAAAAAGCAAATTTTTATTCAAATCGCACAAAAGATATACCAAATAATTGTGCATTTAGTAATTGACAAACGGAATAAAATCGGGTATAATATTGTTACAATAAATATTATAGGAGGCCCCTATGAGTAAAACACTTAGACTTTTGTCTCTGTTGCTCGTGCTGATTACCGTAGTAGGATGTTTCGCTGCTTGCGGCGGTTCTTCCGAAAAGAAGAATAACAACACGAACAACAACACGAACAACAACAACAACAATAACAACAACAACGGCGGCAGCGTTGACGTTGAAGAAGGCGGTATCGACTTCATCGTTAAGGGTAACGTTACCGACAAGATCGGCAAGCAGGACTTTGGCGGCAAGACCATCAAGTTTGTTGTTACCGGTGCTGACTTTGCAGAGGAAGAAGGTTCCCTTCAGACTCGTTCCATCGCACTGATGGCAAAGGACGATACTTCTTACGAAGTAAACAGCGCAATCATCGACCGCAACAAGCAGGTTGAAACCGAACTGAACGTCAAGATCAAGCTGGAATACTCCGTAACCATGCAGGCACTGTCTGAGCACCTCACTCCCCTTCTGGCAACCCAGATGCACACCTATGACGTTGTAGCAGGCTACCAGTACTTTGATATCGGTCTGACCCTGGGCGACAACGTTGGCGCATTCCTTAACTACGAAAGCCTGGATCCCGAAAAGAACTTCATCGACATGTCTGCTCCCTACTGGGATAGCTACATGTACGATACCATGATGTACAAGGATTGTGCATTCTGGATCACCGGTGACCTTAGCCTTTCTTGGGTAAGTGGCGTAACCGTATCCTTTGTAAACAAGACCCTGTGGGATCAGTACACCTCTGTCATCTCCGAATGCACCGGCGGCATCACCGACCTGTATGAGCTGGTTGAAAAGAAGATGTGGACCATAGACCTGATCTCTGACATCTCCAAGAAGCTGTGGGTTGACAAGAACTCCAACGAAATTGTTGACTATGATGACATCGTTGGCTTTATCAGCTACAAGAACACCCTGAACTGCATCATGACCGACGTTTTGGCTGCAGGCGCAGGCATCAGCTACTCCACCCGTAATGATGACGGCGTTCCCGAAATGAGCTTTGACAACCGCAGAACTCTCGGTTTTGCTACTAAGCTGTACACCCTGTACAACAACTCCAACGCTCTTCTGGTTGACTGGGATGAAGAAAAGTACGTTGTTGAAATGTTCGCAGAAGGCAGAGTACTGTTCACTCCCAACTACCTGCATCAGGCAGAATCTTCTCTGCGTGAAATGACCGACACCTATCTGGTTCTTCCTCCTCCTCTTCTGTTCAAGGGCGAAGATTACACCACCTGTCTGGGTGATAACGTATCTCAGTACGGTATTCCTTCTACCACTCTGAAGCAGGGCGACCTGGCTGCTACCACCGCCACTCTGGAGGCAATGGCATTCTACTCCAACCAGATGGTTACTCCCGTATACTACGACAAGATGCTCAAGGGTAGATTTACTCACGTTGAATCCGGCGATAAGCAGGCTTCCATGATTTCCATGATCCGTAAGTCCACCTTCAGTGACTTCGCAATGGTATGGTCTAACCAGCTGGGCAACGTAACCTGGTTCTTCCGTCAGGAATGCTTGAACAGAAGAATTAGCGAAAAGATCGCCAGCCAGGAAGGCGCTTGGCGCAGCAACCTGACCAAGCTGCTCGAGGATATCGAAAGCTCGCTGTGGGTTGAACCCTAATTAAATCACACAATTAAACGCAGACAATGCAGCGCATTGTCTGCGTTTTTCTTGACAAAGCAGCTTTTCAGTGATATAATAACAGTATATTTATCCAATTACCGTGAGGTTGACCATGAGAAAGACCAATCCCTTTGATCCAAAGTTGGACAGCGGCTTTTTGAAATTTGTATACATGCCCTACCTCGGCGCGCCACTGCGTTTTCTGATGACCCGCAAGTGGGTCACGAAGCTTGGCGGGGCCTATATGAATACCCACTTTTCCGCACGGCGTATTTCCAAATTCATCAAGGCAAACGCCATTGACATGAGCGACTACGAAAGCAGAGAGTTCACCTGCTTCAACGATTTTTTTACCCGCAAGATCCTGACCGGTAAGCGTCCATTTTCATCGGATCCTTTGGATCTCTGTTCTCCCGCCGACAGTAAGCTGACCACCTATCCCTGTACAGAGGAGGAACTCTTCACCGTCAAGGGTACTCCCTATACGCTGACAGAATTGATCGGTGACGCAGCGACCGCCAAGGAGTTCGTGGGAGGAACCGTCTTGGTCTTCCGCCTTTGCGTGGACGATTATCACCGATATGCCTTTTTCGATAGCGGCAAAGTATCCGTAAAGCCCCGCTATATTAAGGGTGCCTTCCACACCGTGCGTCCCATTGCCTTCACGAATGAGCGCAGAGTCTTCTGCCGCAACGCCAGAGAGGTCACGGTGCTGGAAACCGAAAATTTCGGCAAGGCGCTGCAGATCGAGGTCGGCGCCATGATGGTGGGAAAGATCGTCAATCATGACGTCACCGCCTTCCGTCGCGGAGACGAAAAGGGCTACTTCGAATTCGGCGGCTCCACGGTGGTGCTCGTGCTGCAAAAGGACGCAGCAAGCCTTGAGCCCTGCTTCCTTGAGAATACCGCAAACGGTCTTGAAACCAAGGTCGCCTGCGGTGAGACCATCGGCAAATCTACAAAACAACAGGGAGTTTGAATATGAAAAAATACACGTTCCAGCCTGCTGATATCCTGCTTCCCAAGAAGGATTTTGAAAAATGGGCGGTGGTCGCCTGCGACCAGTACACCTCCGAACCCGAATACTGGGATAAGGTGCACGAGCTCGTCGGTGACAGCCCTTCTACCCTGCATATCATATTGCCCGAGATCGATCTGGAAAAGGAAGGTCTTTCCGACCGTATTGCCGCGATCAATGACAACATGAAGAAATATCTGGCCGACGGCACCTTCGCCGAGCACAAAAACGCCATGATCTACGTGGAGCGTACTCAGTGTGACGGAAGCATCCGTCACGGCATCATCGGTACCGTCGACCTAAACGATTACGATTACCACAGAAACAGCAAACTGCTCATTCGTGCCACCGAGCGCACCGTCGTGGAGCGCATTCCTCCCAGAATGAATATCCGTAAAGATGCTTGTCTTGAGCTCCCGCACATCCTTCTTTTGGTGGATGACCCCGAGCTCAGCGTAATCGAGCCGCTGAAGAGCCGCAAATCGGAAATGAAGCCTGCCTATAATTTTGATCTGATGCAGGGCGGCGGCCACATTGAAGGATACTTCCTTAGCAAAGATATGCAGATCGCCATTGGAGAAGCACTGGACGAATTGAGGAAGAAGAGCGACAACATGCTGTATGCCGTGGGCGACGGCAATCATTCGCTGGCGGCCGCCAAGGAGTGCTACCACTTAAGCGGCAATCCCAACGCTTCCCGCGCATTGGTAGAGATCGTCAATATCCATGATCCCTCTATTCAGTTTGAGCCCATCTACCGCGTGATTTTCAACGTGGATCCCGAGGATCTGCTGGAGGAATTTCTGGAGGCATTGGGGGGTGAATACGACGGCGAGGACGCCCAGGAATTTGAATTTGTCACAAAGGGCATCACCCGCATCGTATCGGTCAAGCCCACCGCCAAGCTGCCCATCGGCACCCTTCAGCCCTTCCTTGACGAGTACGTCATGACCCGCCTTGCCGCCAAAGTGGACTACATCCACGGCGAGGACGTGGTGCACGATCTTTGCATGGCGAGCGACACCACCTGCGGCTTCATTTTCAAGGGAATGGAAAAGAGCGACCTCTTCCCGGCAGTGCGAAAGGACGGCTCCCTGCCCCGCAAGACCTTTTCTATGGGTCACGCAAGCGACAAGCGCTTCTATCTGGAGGCAAGAAAGATCAAGTAAACCCAAAATGGCTGACCGCGCGGTCAGCCATTTACTGCTATTTGCATTGAAAGGAGAACAAGGTGACAAAGCAGGATTTTTTGAACTACTGCCGTGACACCTACGGCACCGAGCCCGACTGTCCCTTCACCGAGGATTTTGAAACGACGGTGCTGCGCCATCGGGACAACCAAAAATGGTATGCCCTTGTGATGCGTCTGCCCCGCAGCAAATTCGGCTTTGACAGCATGGAGTGCATACACGTTGTCAATTTGAAGCTTCCCACCGAGCTCTTCGGCAGCTTTACCCCCGCCGACGGCGTCTATCCCGCCTATCACATGAACAAGCTCCACTGGATCTCGGTGCTCCTTCCCGACGTCTGCGACGATACGCTGCAATTTCTCACCCACGCTAGCTTCAAGGCAACACAGACAAAGGCGAAGAGGAAAGCATCGGGGAAATAATAGCATACGGAAATGGCTGAACGAATCGTTCAGCCATTGTACTATTCAATAAATTGGGGTTCACTTGCCCTCTCTATCCTGTTTGGACACCAGAATGATTGAACCAACAAGCAAAGCAACGCCAAGGGCAAATAATACACATCCTACTACCGTATTCAACTGATTTGCAAAGAAACCAATCATTCCAGCACCAGCAGCACAGCAAATTACTTGAAACA
>SVRH01000006.1 GCA_015064925.1 Oscillospiraceae bacterium
GTTGAAATCGCACTGCAGATATGCGGCAAGCTGCGCGGTACGCTCATGATCGCAAGAGATGCCACCAAGGACGAAATGCTGGCTGCTGCCAAAGCCGATCCTAAGATCGCTGCCCTGCTGGAGGGCAAGCAGATCGTCAAGGAGATCGTGGTTCCCGGCAAGCTGGTCAACATCGTTGCAAAATAATTCCTAAAAAGTTTCTCAACTCTCTTGACAAGTTGCTCCTTGTCGTGTATAATGTATAGGAGTTTAAAGAGAGTTATTACCTCTGTAATCGGAGGGAGGGATATTAGATGGCAGAAATCAGAGTAAAAGAAAACGAAACACTTGACAGTGCTCTGCGTAGATTCAAGAGACAGTGTCAGCGCTCCGGTGTTCTTTCCGAAGTTAAGAAGAGAGAACAGTACGACAAACCCAGCGTGAAGCGCAAGAAGAAGTCTGAAGCCGCTAGAAAGCGCAAGTTCAAGTAATTGAATGAAAACATCAAACCCCGAAGGATTGTTCCCTCGGGGTTTTGATATTTTATTAAATAACAACAAAAGTGCTTAACGGTACGTACCGATAAAGCACTTATTTATTTAGCCTTCCAACAGTATAATCACAATCAGAACCAGAACGAATAGCATACCGAGACACCATCCGATGTTCTTCAAAATACGTGCTGCGCGCTCGTTTTTCTTTCTGATGTAATGGAGCGGCAAACCAAAGACGGAGCATATGATGATAGAAACAAAAGGAAACGTAAATCCTTCTATAAATGAATGCAGAAGCGTTGTTTCTGTTTCCTTATCACCTGCATCCAAGAACATCCAAAGCAGTCCGCCGGCAACACAGGTAACCAAAACGATCAGAACGGATATCCATACAGAATACCGCAGCTTTCCGCTCTCATCGATCAAACCGAACTCATCGAAAAACACACGCTTTTCATACTGAGCAAGGTCACCTGCGATTTCAAAGAAACGGTTTCCCTTGCGTTCTTCCGTATGGATCACGTTCCAATAGAAGGCTTGGTCAAAGGTCTTAATACTCTCGTTCTTTTGGCGCATCAGCTCACAAACCTTGATAGCACCTTCGATCTCACGCTTTTGTGCTTCAAGCTTTTCAATATTTTGTACAAGTGCATCCTGTAGCGAAAGATTATTGGCAAATACACGTTTGATGTCCTCCACTGATAATCCCAGTTTACGAAACACAATGATCTTCTTGAGGCGTTCCACATCATCATCGGAATACTCTCTATATTGATTCTCGTTTCGCTTGGGCGTCAGCAAGCCTTCTTTTTCATAAAAGCGAATGGATGCATTCGGAATTTCCAGTATTTTTTCAACTTCGTTGATCTTCATAGAAATTTCACTTCCTTTCGCGTTCATTATAAAGTATAAACAAGGTTTAAGGTCAATAGATTTTCGAAAAAACTTTTGGTTTAAATCACAAATCCGCCGTTTGCTCCAATGACCTGACCCGTAATAAAGGAGGCTGCGTCAGATGCAAGATACAGCGCCAAGGACGCGATTTCATCGGGACGCCCGATTCTGCCTAGGGGCGTTTCTTCCGCCAAGCACGACAGCGTTTCGCTATCCAGAGAGGCATTCATTTCAGTATCAATAACACCGGGGGCAATGCAGTTGCAACGGATATGGGACGGTCCCAGCTCCTTGGCAAGCGCTTTGGTAAAACCGATGATCGCGGCTTTAGAAGCGGAATAATGCACCTCCATGGAGGCACCCACCTGCCCCCACATGGAAGAGATATTAAGAATCACACCGCCGCCACGACCGAGCATTTGAGGAATCACCGCTTTAGAGCAGCGATAGGTTCCGCCGCAATTGGTGTCCATCACGCGTTGCCACTCCTCTTCGGAAACGTCCTGCAAAAGCGAAAAGGAGGATACAGCGGCATTGTTGACAAGCACGTCCAACCCTCCGCATTCGTTCTTGATGCGCAAAAATGCCTCACAAACAGCGGCGGGATCTCGCACGTCGGCGCGAATGGCGGTGGCACCTGTTGCCTTTTCCACCTCACTTGCCGCTTTCTCATTTTTACAATATAGAAAATATACCCGATGGCCGGCAGCAGTAAATGCCTCTACCATGGCACGTCCGATGCCGCGGCTGCCTCCCGTGATCAATACGTTTTTCATATATCCTCCAAATACAAACGGTCGGACGAATCCGACCGTTTCATTTACTTATTTCTTGCTGCTGAGGATGCGGAAGATGTCGTCGTAGTCGCCGTCGTCCTCTTCATCAGCAGTCTGCTTAGCAGGCGCCTCAGAAGCAGCTGCACCAAACTTGGGAGCAGCGGTCTTTTCAGCAGGCTTATCTGCAGCACCGACAGTGCCGTTGAAACCGGTAGCGATCACGGTCACGCGCATTTCGTCTTCCAGACTGGGATCGATAATAGCACCCCAGATGATGGTCGCATCGGGATGAGCCTCATCGGAAATCAAATGAGAAGCGGTGTCCATTTCTTCCAGTGCGATGTCGGGAGAAGCGGTGATGTTGATCAGAATGCCTCTTGCACCCTCGATAGAGGTCTCGAGCAGAGGGCTGGAGATAGCAAGCTTTGCAGCCTGTTCTGCCTTGTCCTTACCCTGTGCGGCACCCACGCCCATGTGAGCGTAGCCTGCATCCTGCATGATGGTGGTAACGTCAGCAAAGTCAAGGTTGACCACACCGATGTCACGGATCAGGTCGGAAATGCTGGCAACACCGTGCTTCAGCACGTTATCAGCCTCAACGAATGCGTTGAGGAAGGTGATGCGGGTGTTGGAGATCTGCTTCAAACGCTCATTGGGGATCACCAGCAGAGAGTCTACGACCTCACGCAGATTCTTGATACCGGTCTCAGCCTGCAGCATTCTTCTTCTGCCTTCGAAATCAAAGGGCTTGGTAACGACTGCAACGGTCAGAATGCCCATTTCTCTGGCAATTTTTGCAACTACGGGAGCAGCTCCGGTACCGGTACCGCCGCCCATACCTGCGGTGATGAACACCATATCTGCACCCTTCAAAGCTGCAGACAGCTCCTCAGTGCTTTCTTCTGCGGCACGTGCACCAACCTCAGGGTTAGCACCTGCACCGTGACCCTTGGTGAGCTTTTCACCAATGGCAACCTTATAGCCGGCAGTAGACTTGTTAAGCGCTGCCTTATCGGTGTTTACAGCGATGAATTCAACGCCTTCAACGCCTGCTTCAATCATGCGGTTGACAGCATTGTTACCGCCGCCACCGACGCCTACAACCTTAATCTTTACAAGGGGTGTGTTATCAAACTGATCCTGGATATCAAATGGCATATGTTTGCCCTCCTCTATATACTTCCTAATTCTATTTGAATATAACATAGCGCATATATATCTATGTTATTATAAAATCCATATTTTTGCAAGAGTATTTTGAAAAGTTTACAATTTGTTCATAATTTATTTAGGAAATCAGGTTCTCAGGCTGATCTACCAGTGCAAACCCTTCTTCCGGATCCTCCACCGAAATGGTACCCGTAGTTCCCTCCTTGAATTTTTCCGCAATCTGACGTGCAAAAATCAGCTTGGTTTCAAATTCTTCGGTGTTGCCAAGCTTGATCACCAAACGGTCCATGTAGGTCAGTCGGATATCAAAGCGAACGGTAGCATCAATGGCAGTGATCTTATCGCGCATCTTACACACCTCAAGGGTGTATAACAATTCGGGTATAAAATCAGTGTCCCGCTCATCTATAAACACAAGCGGATGTCCTGCAACCGCATTGCGAATGGGCGGAATTTTGATGGGAATCAACGCACCGTAGCTCTTTTCCAGCGCAGCTCTTCCATCCAGCACGCACAGAACCTTCAGTTCCTTGGAAACCACCACGTATTGCCCGGAGATCTCAAAGCAAAACTCTGCCTCCGTCTCCTCCACGCTGATCTTCAGTGTTCCTGGATAATCCCGTTCTACCTTTACCGAGACCGCATGCGGCAGCTCGGTTTCGATCCGACGCGCAATGGCGTCGGTATCCACAGTAAAGAGCACGTCTCCCTTTTTGACCCCCGCGACCTCAGCAACCGTATCCCGATCATAACGCTTCCCGCATTTGATCTCAATGCTTCGTACGCTGAAGAAGAATTTGGAGAAAACAAAGGTCACCACCAGCAGCATCACAAAAAAGAGGACGATGCAAAAGATCCATATCACACGCTTACGGCGAACAGTTTTACGCCGTTGCTTTTCAAGCAACGTATCACTTGGAATCATCCCAATGTCATCCTTAACTTCCGACTTGTTTGCCATACTGTCCTCCTTTCAGGTGTTTTCATCCTTCTTTTTTCACAAGCTCACTGAGCTTATTCCATATCTTTTCAGCCGCATCCGGTACGGCAAAGGCAGATACAGCCCGTTCCATATCCCTTCTGACGGTATCGTTTTCCATCACGTGCTTGACGCGCTCGACAAGTGTTCCCTTGTCAAGCTCGCTTTCGGGTAGCAGGATGGCAGCGCCGCGCTCCGAAAGCACACGGGCGTTCTTGGTCTGCTGATCGTTCGTCACGTTGGGCGAAGGAATCAGAATGGATGCCCTCGCGGCATACGCAATCTCCGACAAAGTCATGGCACCAGAACGGCAAATGAGCAGATCCGCAGCCATCATGCGGCTTGGCATATCGTAGATATATTCAGAGACGATAAGCGAGGGATAGCGATGAAGTCCCATTTCTTCAAATTCACGCTTGACCTCTTCGTATGCCTTGGCGCCTGTTGCCAAGTGAATACAAATGTTGGGATGCTCCCTTCCGTACACATCCATCAAACGGAGCACCTCTCCGTTCAGACGCTTGGCTCCCAAACTGCCTCCAAAGCAAAGTATGTAGCGGTCACACCCTTCGGGAAGCGAAAATGCCTTAGGTCCGCTTTCAATAAAGCCTTCGCGTAAAGGTGTTCCCACGTGCAGTACTTCCTTGCAGCCCGGCAGTAGTGCTGCCGTATCCGGGAAATTGACAAAAATACAGTCCACCTTTTTGCGCAGCATTTTTGCCGCCAGCCCGGGAACCGCATTAGACTCATGCAGTGCCGTTGGGATGCCGAGCGAAGCCGCTGCTCTGACCACAGGCCAACAGACGTATCCGCCGCTGCCCACCACCAGATCCGGCTTGACCTTCCTTAACAGTGCCTTTGCCTTATGAAAAGACTGTACGGTCAGATACGCCGTCTTCAGATTGGATAGCGACAGACTGCGGCGCAGTCCTTGGATCTCGATATGATGCATTTTATATTTGGTCACCAGCTTATTTTCAATTCCGCGCGGTGTGCCCACGTATTCGATCACCACAGTGGGATCGTGGCTTTCAATCGCAGATCCGATCGCCAGTGCAGGATTGACGTGGCCGCCGGTGCCACCACCGGTCAATAATACTTTCATGACTTGAACTCGTTTCCTTCCGGAATTACTTTTGTTGATAGGAATAACGGGAAATGCCGAGCAGTATTCCCATTTCTGCCAGCAGAATAGTAAGCGAAGAGCCACCGTAGCTAAAAAAAGGCAGTGTAATACCGGTATTGGGAATGGTACCCGTTACCACGGCAATGTTCAAAAATGCCTGAATGCCCACCTTGCTGACGATACCGATTACGGTCAGACGGGAGAATGTGTCGGGCGTATTCTGCGCGATTTTAATGCCTCGCCAAACAAAGGCAAGGAACAGCGCGATCACAAGCACTGCGCCCACAAGACCCAATTCCTCACAAATGATAGAATAGATGAAGTCGTTTTGCGGCTGAGATACAAACAAATGCTTTTGCGTGGAGTTTCCCAGTCCCACGCCGAGAATTCCGCCGGAGCCAATGGCATACAGCCCCTGCAGAGTCTGCCAAACCTCGCCTTGCGTACTGTAATTCTGGGGATTGAGCCATATATCAATACGCTTGCTGGCATAGTCGGTTGCGAAGATCAAAAACGCGACCACCGAACCAAATCCGCCCACACCAAGTAGAAACCAAAACCATTTGCCGCCTGCCGCGAATATCACGAGCATACCGATCAAAAACAGAATGATCGTGCCGGAAAAATGGTTCTCCAAAATGATGAGAAGGCAAACAACACCCACGATGACCATCGGCAAAAAGGTGCCGAACACCGAGGAACGCCAGAACAGCTTTGTTTTGACAAATCGATCTGCCTTATGGTAGTACCACGCCAGCATCAATACAAGACCCAGCTTCATAAATTCCGAGGGCTGCACCGTAGTAAAGCCAAGATTCAGCCAACGCTTGGCATCGCCTTCGCTGATACCGACAGCCAGCACCGCCACCATCATGGCAAGACAAATCAAGAAATACAGTGGTGTCAGTCTTTGCACGTGCTTATAGTCGATATGCGCCACAAACACCATGGCAACAAGACCCAGAATTACAAACAGGATCTGTCGACGAATAAAATAGTAGGAGTCGCCCATATCGCTGAGCGCATAAGCATAGCTGGAGGAAAAGACCATCACAGAGCCATAGCAAAGCAGGAGCAAAATGATGACAAGCATCGGGCGATCGATACCGCCACGCACGCGTACCAGATTTTCGGGGATCTCATCCTGCTTTCGCTCGTTTTCGAGGATCGTTCTCTTTCTTGACGAAAGCCATCCCACAAGAGGAAGATCCGCCCAAGAAAATGGCTTTCGCTCCTTCTTTAAGGGCGTTTTCTTTGCTGCACCTTGCGCAGCATTGTCGACCTCAGGGGACTTTCTCGGAGCCTGCTGCGATCTTTGCGGTGTAGGAGCAGGTCTTTTTGGAGCAGCGCTTTTGGGAGCACCCCTTCCGGGGGCACCGGTGCGGGGAGCACCCTGCTGCGCAGGTCGCCTTGGCGCTGCATTGGATGTGCCCTGCTGCGGCATACGCGCAGGACGGCTTGGTCTTTGGTTGTTATTCTGCTGTCCGCTTGAGCGTCCCGTTTCCATACCTTCTCCTCCCTTTTCAATTCTTTTTTACATTATATCACAACAAATACGAAAATACAAACACTATTGCACAAATTATCAAAGTAATAACAGAAAAAACACTGACGATCTTCACTTCGCTCCATCCGCATTTTTCAAAATGATGATGGATAGGGCTCATCTTAAACAAGCGCTTACCGTGTGTCAGCTTAAAATAACCCACCTGCAGCATCACCGACAGGGTCTCCACCATATAAATGATGCCCACAAGCACAATAAGCAAGGGACTGCCCATCATATAAGCAAGACCCACCACAAGACCGCCTAAGAACAGGGATCCCGTGTCACCCATAAATACTCTTGCCGGATGAAAATTATACACTAGAAATCCAAGGCATCCGCCCACACCGCAACCAGAAAGGAGCGCCATGTCTGATCTTGCCGTATACAGTCCCACAATGGAAAAGAACACACACACCACCATGGTGACAGAGGAAGCAAGTCCGTCGATGCCATCTGTCAAATTAACCGCATTCACAGTTCCCGTGATCAAAATCAGAGAGAATACGTAATAAAACACGCCAAGATCGATGTAAAGCTCGGTAAAAGGGATCACGAGAACGGTATCCAAATAGCCAAAGACACGGGCGCCAAACAAGAACAGACCCGCTGCAAACAGCTGGAGCAGATATTTTTGAATGGCTGTCAGCCCCTGGTTTTGACCGTGGCTGAATTTGGCAAGGTCATCCACCACACCGATCAAGCCGTTACAAAGCGCAAATCCAAGCACAAGCAGCACGAAGCCGCATTCTTTGATCTTACCAAGATAGCATCCGATGCCAAGTACTGCGGCAAACACTGCACAGATGGCTACAATAAAGGCAATACCGCCCATGGTGGGGGTACCCTCCTTATTTTTATGCCAACGGGGTCCGATCTCCAAAATCTTCTGCCCCATTTTTTTACTTTTCAAAAAGGGGATCAGCTTACGGGATATACCCGCAGTCAACAGCATGGTCAGCATCAGTGCTGCCACGTACAAAATACGAATCTCCATCCTTCGTTGTCCTGCACCTTTCGTTTACAGTCTGTTTTTGCATTCCTCCAGCAGTGTTTCAAAATGCAATGCGCGGCTTGCCTTAAACAGAACCGCATCGCCCACCTGCAGATCATCTGCAACCGCCTTAGCTGCCTCGGAATATTCCTCGGGCAGCACCGTGATCGCGCGGTCGTTCATGCCTGCCATCAGCGCGCCCTCCACCAGGTCATAGGCGTGCTCACCCAGAACGAACAAGCGGTCAATTCCGTTTTCAGCCACGGCCTTCCCGACCTCAAAGTGAAGAGCGGGCGCGTGTTCACCAAGCTCTCTCATTTCGCCCAGCACCGCAACCCGTCTTTGATTGCGTGCCGCCAGCACCCGCAGTGCCGCCTTGACCGACTCAGGTCCTGCATTGTAGCAGTCCTCGATCACTGTGATACCATGATAATCATAGATCTTCTGACGCATACCGGTCTGACGGAAGCGGAGAAGTCCGCGTCTGATCTCAAATTCTCCCATGCCGTAGCAGGAGCCAACAGCATATGCCAGTGCCGCATTGAACACGTTGTGACGTCCCTGCGTCGGGATCACGATGCTTTCCACCTTTTCTCCGCGCACAGTCAGATCAAAGGCACTTCCGTTCTCCCCTTCTCTGACGTCGGTGATATTCATGTCGGCATAGCGATCGTTCTCCGCCACGTAATATGCATGAGAAATGCCTGCCAAGAGTGGCTCGTTTCCGTTGAGGATCACAGTCCCATCCTTGGACAGTCCCTCCAGGATCTCCAGCTTTGCCTCACAAATTGCCTCTCTGGAGCCAAGATTCCCAATGTGCATGCTGCCTATGTTGGTGATCACCGCCACATCCGGGCGCACGATCCTTGTTAAGTAAGAAATCTCTTTTTTATGGTTCATTCCCATTTCATATACAGCTGCCTCATAGGAAGCATCTGCCGACAGAAGGCTCATGGGAAGTCCGATATGATTGTTATGGTTTCCGTCTGTCTTATGCGTACGGAATCTTTCATTCAGTACCGCATAGATAAATTCCTTGGTAGTGGTCTTGCCCACGCTGCCGGTCACACCGACCACGTGCATGGGAAGGGTCATACGGTACGCCGCCGCAAAGGCACCGAGAGCCAACGTGCTGTCGGGTACCAAAACCACTCTGTCCTCACACCCCTTGGGGGCACGTTCAGCCAGCACGAAGGAGGCTCCGCTTCTCAGCGCCGCTTCCACATAATCGTTTCCGTCAAAATTTTCGCCCTTCAGTGCGATAAATAGCATCCCGGGGCGCACCTGTCTGGAATCGGTAGTGACCGACTCAAAATATTTTCCTTCCACCTCGGTGGCAATCATACCGCCTACCGACTGAACCAACAGCGAAAGCGGTATTTTTACTGTTTGACTGGTCATTGCTCGGTCTCCTTTCCGATCTTTTTATCATACGCTTCCTTGATAATTGCTTTTTCAGAGAAGGGACGTTTTCCTTCCCTTGTGATCTCATAATCCTCGTGACCTTTTCCCGCCACAAGAATAATATCGTTCTTCTGCGCCTTCATAACCGCTTGCTCGAGCGCTTCCCTTCGGTCGGAAATCACCTCGTAGGAAGCCGCACGATCAATGCCCGCCAGGATGTCCTCAATGATCTTCATGGGATCCTCAGTGCGGCTGTTGTCACTTGTGATGATCGTGTGATCTGCTTTACTTGTGGCGATTCCACCCATCACAGGGCGCTTGGTACGGTCGCGATCGCCTCCACAGCCAAATACACATACCACGCGTTGCGACGGCTCTTTGCAGTCAAGGATCGCATCCAGCACGTTTGCCAAAGCATCGGGCGTATGGGCATAGTCTACAATGACCGTCAGATCCTCTGTGGGAAGTGCAACCTTTTCCATTCTGCCGTCCACTCCCGAAAGAGAGTTCATGGCAGCGGCGATCACCTCGGGCGAAATACCCAGCTCCCTTGCCGCCGCAATGGCACAAAGGCTGTTCGAAAGCGAAAACTCGCCAGCAATATGGCAGACAACGGGAATACGTATTCCCTCTTCCACGCAGTCGTAGGTACTGCCGCGAATACCCTTCATGCAGATATTTTCCGCATAGTAATCTGCCTTCTTGCTTTCCTTGGATACGTATACTCGTTTTCCATTGCTGCTACGATACATATATTCACCGTAGGGGGTATCGTAGTTGATTACAGAGCAATCCGCCATGCCAAATAAGATCGCCTTGGCAGAAGCATAGTTATCCATGTTTTTGTGATAGTCCAAATGCTCAGGGGTCAGATTGGTAAAAATACCGATCTGCGGATGAATGCCCGCCAGCTTTTCAAAGGCAAGTGCATGGGAGGAGGCTTCCATCACAAGATAGGTGCAGCCGGCATCTCGCATCTGTGCGATGAGCGCATACAAGCGCGAGGGCAGCGGTGTTGTCATATTGCTTTCCACCGCCACATCGCCAATATAATTGCGAATGGTACCGATCACGCCAACCTTTTCGCCTGCTTTTTCGAGGATCGCCTTAAGCATATAGGTGATACTGGTCTTACCGTTGGTACCGGTAACCGCAACCACCTTCATCCCCCCTGCAGGATCGTCATAAAAGTTTCTCCAGATAAGGGCATCCGCACGGCGGGTGCTTGGGGTCACGATATTGATACATCCACCGGGCAGTGCAAGGGGTTCTTCCGACAAAACGATCGCTGCCCCCTGCTCTGCTGCTTGCACGGCAAAGCTATGCCCATCGCTGTGTTCGCCGCGCAGGCATACGAACATGCAGCCACGACTGACCAGACGGCTGTCCGACACGATGTCTGTCACGGACATTTCCGCCACATCGGCAGCCCCACATCTATACGGAATATCCTTTAATAATTCATTGATCTTTTTCATATCCATACCACCCGTAAAAAGAATATACAGTCTTACCCAGTATATCTCCTATCCTGCAAAAACCCTGTCGAAACGTTACCGATTTCGATTATCAATATGTCCTTGATCCTCCACGTTCGGATGCGTGCAGTTGATCAGAATGACCGTTCCATACGGCAGCTTTTCTCCCAAGCCCGTTTGGGTATCTACAATCGGCACGGAGCCTGCCTGGGAATTCAGATTGCCTTGAATGTTCACATTAAAGCCGGCAGCCAGCAGCTTTGCCACCGCATTGGTCACCGTGTTGCCGAGCACGTTTGGAACCTCGACCTCACCGTAATCATAATCGGGGATCTCAACGCTTCCCTCCTCATAAGTGTACAAAAGCACCTTGCCGTAGTTTTTGCTCATCTGAGAACCACCCTCGGGGAACTGCGACAACACCTTGTTGCCATTTCCCACGATCTCAACGGTCACTCCCAGGTTTTCCAGTCCCTGCTTTGCAACGTCTACGTTCTTATACACAAAGCTGGGCAGTGTCACCACCAGCTGCGCCATTTCTTCTTCGGAATAATGTCTTTCCTCACCTAGATACGAAAGAGTTTGCTCCATGACCTTACCAACGTAGGGTGCGGCTACCGTACCACCCGATTTCTTTTCGCAACCGGGCTCATCCACGATGATCAGAACCGCGATCTTGGCATCCTCAGTAGGACCAAATGCCACCGTTGAACCGATACGCAGTGTTTCATCCTCTGCGTCTCTCTTTTCGGAGGTACCTGTCTTGGCAGCGATGGAATAGCCGGGAATGTAGGCATTTTTCGCCACGCCGCTGATCGTACCCTCTGCCAGGATCTTTGTTAGCTCGCTGCACACGCTGCTGTTCAGGATCTGACGCTTTTCGGTCTGATCCTCAAAGGATACAACCTCATTTCCATCACTATCTACCAACGCCTTGACGATGTGAGGCTTGATCACGTGTCCGCCATTGGCAACCGTGGAGATTGCGGTGATCTGCTGGATCACCGTTGTTTTAAAGGTCTGTCCGAAGGAAGAGGTGGCAAGCTCCACCGCATTGAAGCGATCCTTGGCATGATTGATGCCCGCCGCTTCGCCCGGCAGATCGATGCCGGTCTTTTCGGTATACCCAAAATCAACGAAATAACGCCAGAACGTATCGGTACCAAGCTTCGCCGCAACCATCATCATGGTCGGGTTACAGGACTGCTGCAGCTGGTACGCAAATGGATGCGAGCCATGGCCGCCTGTCTTATGACAGTGGATCGTGGTTCCCGCCACGTTCAGCTCGCCTGTACAGTTGTATCCCTTTTCATCGATCACGTTTTCCTGCATACCCATGGCTGCCGTGATGATCTTGAAGGTAGAGCCGGGCTCATAGGTATCGGTAATGGTCTTGTTCTTCCACATGGAGTAGACCTGCTCCCAAAAATACTCGTTGTATTCCTTTGTTCCCTTTTCATATTCGCAGTTTGCCAGCTTCTCGGCGTATTCGCCCACCAGCGTATAAGGATCATTCAGGTCAAAGGTCGGGTACACACCCATGGCAAGCACACCGCCTGTGTTCACATCCATGACCACACCGCAAACCTGATTGCCTGCCATGCTTTTGTAATACGTTTCCTTCAACTGGTTTTCAAGAATCCCCTGAATGGTCACATCCAGCGTTGTGACCACACTCAGCCCGTCCTCTGCATCGATATAGCTTTCGTAACGGGTGGGCATATTCTCGCTCATGGCGTTTTTAGCGCTGATGTACAGACCGTCGGTACCCGACATCTGTTCATTGTACTGCAGCTCCAGACCAAACAAACCTCCGTCGGTTCCCATGACGCCAATGCACTGCGCCGCCAAGCTTTTGTAGGGATAGTAGCGTGTGGTGGTCTGCTCTAAATGGATCTGCTTATTGTAGCCGTAATCCTCGATGAACTGACGTACCTGATCGGCAATGCCTTTTTCCACATTCTTTGCGATCGTCTCGTCCTTGCGGTTCTTTTTCTGCGTCTTATTGTAGATCGTTTCGTAATCCAGCTTCAGGATCTTTGACAAGTGATTTGAGATTACCTGCGCATCCTCGGTATCCTTGTAGTCCTTTTCCCCCTTTTCGGTTGCCTTGTCTATGTCGTAGGGAGAAATGAATATTCTGTATGTTGTAGAGTTTGCCGCAAGCTGCAGCATATTGCGGTCATAAATCGTGCCTCTTTGTGCCTTGATCACCGTTTTCTGTATCAAATTGTCCAGCACGTAATTTCGGTATTCATCTCCCTTGACCACCTGCAAATAAAACAGTCTGCCGCAAAGGCCAAGGCTGACGGCTGCAAACAATGCAAGAACGAGCAAAGTTCTTCCCATCAAACGCGTTCTTTTCATTTCAATCTCCATTCTGATACGACAGTTCCATTGAACCAAAATTGAGAGTATCCCCATAAACCTGGTTATACCCTCCAATTTTGCATACTAAATGTTTATTCTATACCGAAAAAAATATTCCGATACTCTTTAAAATTGCGGTACAACGCGTTCATCACCGTCGCTACCATTCCCTCGTCCTGCTCCTGCACCTCATAGTGCTCGGCAGTTTCGTCCTTCTCGGTTACGATCTCCACCTTCTGCAGATCGTCCTCCTTTACAAGGCCAAGTCCCTCCAGATCAAGACCTGTCAGATCGTTCTTCTTTTCCAGCTCCACAGTCAGCTCCTGTTCGGTTCTGCCAAGCTTGGTGATTTGATTCTGCATATCGGCAATATCACGGGTGTACTCGTTGATCTTTACGAAATTGATCATCATGAACATTACAAGCACCGTACAAAGGATAGAAAAAACAATAGTCGCAAGGGGCATAGGCTCCTTGATGCGGCTCTTCTTGGTGGGGATCCAACCGTTTTTCTTCTGCTTCTTTCCATCGTCCTTCACTTGCGGCAGGTTGCCCAAGGTGAAGCCGTTGCCCTGCTCCTCGGTCAGCTGACGGATAGGCTGGCGCTGCACTCTGTTTGCGGACGCAGCAGCTCCCTGCGCATTGGAAGCAGCATTTGCCCTCTGTGCATCTCCGGGACGGCGCAGCGGTGCGCGGGAGGGTCTTTGAGCATTCCCCTGAGCACCGGGCGTTTTCATTGTATTATTCTTAGACGTCCCGTTCTCAAGCGGTCTTCTCGATGTTTCCATGTTTTCCTCCCATTTTTTACACTTCTATACTTTAATCAGGAATTATAGCTTTTCTGCTACACGCAATCTGGCACTGCGCGAGCGGGGATTTTCTTCCAGCTCCGTTTCCGAAGGAGCCAGACTTTTAAAAGGCAGCCGCACGATCGATTTCTTTCCGCATACGCAAACCGGGAAATCGGGGGGGCAGGTGCAGGCACCGCACAACGATGCAAAGGTCTGCTTGGTGATACGATCCTCCAGCGAATGGAAGGTGATCACCGCCAGTCTTCCACCCGGCTTCAGTACCGAAACCAGATCCCGCAGAGTGGGCTCGATTGCCGACAACTCTCCGTTGACCTCGATCCGAATGGCTTGAAAGGATCGTTTTGCAGGATGATGTCCACCAACCTTTGCCTTGGCGGGCAGGGCATTTTTGATAAGCTCCGAAAGCTCTATGGTGCTTTCGATCGGTTTTATGTCTCTTTGCCGCACGATCGCAGAAGCAATCTTGGGGGCAAATTTTTCTTCTCCGTAAGTAAAGAGTATCTTTTTCAGCTCTGCCTCGCTGTATCCGTTGATCACATCATAGGCGGTCAGCGTCTGCTGTCTGTCCATACGCATATCCAGCGGTGCGTCCTGCATATAGGAAAAGCCCCGTTCTGCCGTATCCAGCTGATAAGAGGAAACGCCAAGATCAATCAGCGCTCCGTCAATGCTGTCAATACCCAGATTTTTCAGCACGGCTGCCACCTCGGTAAAGTTGCTCTTCACCATGGTCACCCGATCCGCAAAGGGCGTTAGCCGCTTTCCGGCGGCGCGAATGGCATCGTCATCGCGGTCAATGGCAATCAGTCTGCCATTTTCGTTCAGTGAGGAGGCGATCTCAAAGCTGTGTCCGCCGCCGCCTGCCGTACAGTCGACGTAGATCCCGTCCGGACGGATGGCAAGCGACTCGATCACTTCTTTTTTCAATACAGAATAGTGTGAGAATACCGTTGTTTCCATTTCCAGTCCTCTCAGAAGCCAAGTTCGATCAGCTTGTTGGCTATGTCATCCACCTGCATGGACTCCATTTCGGTTCCGTACTTCTCTTCGCTCCAGATCTCAGCCACGTTGCCCATACCGATGAGCTTAACGTTCTTGCCGAGACCTGCGTATTCTCGCAGCTCAGGGGCGATAAGCACTCTTCCCTGACTGTCAATGGGTGTTTCCACCGCAGAGGCGAACAAAAAGCGCTTGATCCGTCTTGCCTCGGTTTGGGGAAGTCCGTCGAGCTTGGCATAGAATTCCTCCCATGCCTTGATAGGATATACCGTGATGCAGGGATCTATACCCTTTACAAGATACACCGTATCTCCAAATTCATATCGCATTTTAGAGGGCAAGAACATTCTTCCCTTGGCGTCTATGCCATGATTATGCGTTCCGATCAGCATCTCGGTACCTCCTTTCCGCGAATTTTGCTTTCATTTTGCTCCACTTCGCTACACTTTGCTCCACTTGACTGTATTATAGAATATCATTTTTCGTTTTTCAAGACGATTTTTTCTCAATTGGCACCGATTCGTAAAAAAAAAAGACAAAAGCTTGCCATGAAAAAACAAGCTTTTGTCAATGTCGAATCTACGACAGAACATTTGTTTATTATGATCATTTATATACAATAATGTCATATTATGGAATTTGCAAAAGGAGTGATAAATCCGTCTATAATCGCTGTAATAACATGTTTAAAAACGGTTCTTCCACGCCTTGCGGCAACAGATCTCCCACGCTTTCGCCCGCAATCAACCTTTCTTTCAAAAAAGATGAGCTGACCTGACGAAATGCATCGGATGCCGCCAAAAGCAGGGTTTTTACGCCGCTGTGGGTGTAGTTGTACTCTGCTGACAGATGCTCGAACGCCATATCCTTTTCATCTCGCACACCGCGCACGATCACATCGATCCCGTGTTCGCGACAAAAGTCACAAACCATGCCCGAATCTCCTGTCACCCTTACGTTTGTATAAGGCAGACAGGCGATGTGCAGCAGCTCGGTTTTTTCCGAGAGCGACAGCAGATATTCCTTCTGTGGATTTACGAACACAGCTGCCGTCACTTTGTCAAATACCTTGGCAACCCGTGCAATCACGTCCATATGCCCCACTGTAACGGGATCGAAGCTACCCGTGACCAGCGCGTGCATATCCCTTCTGCACTGTTCAGGCTCGATCAGATACGGTCTGCTTTCACTCGGCATCATCGGCAGCTCCGCTTTTCTTCTCAAGGACAGTGATATAGATGCGGCCGTAGCGCGCATGGCGGCGCAGGGCATAGCCCTCACATTCAATGGGAGCGGAATCATCACTTTCGCAAATGATAATACCGTTTTCGCGCACCATATCTGCCTCTGTCAGCTTTTGCACCGTTTCGGCAAGCACCTTCATCTCATAAGGGGGATCCAAAAATATGATGTCATATTTCGCCTTTCCCTTATTTCCTCGGATATAACTGCGGAAATCGCTATTCAGGACCACCGACCTTTCAAACAGTCCCGTATGCTTCGCATTTTGCTTGACGATCTTGACCGCCTCGGGGTTGCTATCTACAAAGGTTGCCTTTTCTGCGCCTCTGGACAGTGCCTCCAGTCCCATCTGACCGCTGCCGGCAAACAGATCCAACACCGCTCTACCCTCCAGCTCAAATTGGATCATGCTGAAGATCGCTTCCTTGACTCTTTCCGCTGTGGGTCTGGTGTCCAGTCCCTCCAGCGTTTCAAGCTTTGCGCCTCTGGCGCATCCCGTAATAATTCTCATTTTAATACTCCGTCCTTTATTCCTTATTCTTACTGTAATACGTCACGATCGCCTCCGCGATCTCGTGGGTGATTCCTTTTATCTTCATAAGCTCTTCTTTACTTGCTTTTTTTACTCCGCCAAGTCCTCCAAAGGCTTTAAGCAGCAATGCTGCTTTTTTCTCACCGACTCCCTTGATATCACACAGCACAGAGCGCTTAAGCGTCTTTCTCTTGCTCTGCATCATACGTCCCACCGTGTAGCGGTGCACCTCTTCCTGGATGCGGTAGATCAGCGAAAACACGCTCTGCTCTGCCGCAATAGAGATCTCATTCTCACCGTCGGTCAAACATCTTGTTTTGTGATATTCGTCCTTGACCATGCCAAACACCGCAAGGCTTACACCCTCTTCCTCGAGGACCTGCTTAACCGACGAAACATGTCCTTTGCCACCGTCCAGCAACAGCAGATCCGGCAAAGGCAGCGTATCAACATGTCCCAAGCGACGTCTGATCGTCTGTGCCATGGCATAGTAGTCATCCTGACCCTGCATATCGGGAAATTTGAAGGTGCGGTAGCCGCTTTTATCCGGCTTTCCGTCAGTGAATCGAATGAGCCCCGCTGTGATCTGCTCGGCGCCAAGATTGGAAATATCCACCGCCTCAATGCTCTCGGGCAAACATTCCAGTCCCAGCATCGCACTCAAGCTCGCAAGCGCCATATTTTCTTTTTCGTTTTGACGCAGATATTCCTCCGCGTGCTCTTTGGCGCTTTCTTCCATCAGATCACAGATCGCTTTTTTATCCCCCTTTTTTACCGAGCGGATCTCGCTATTGACACCCAGGGTCGCTATATAGTCAGCAAGAAGCGTACGGTTATCCTCCCGCAGGTCAAATCCAAGGCAAAGCTGCTTTGGGATATCGGTTCTTCTTTGATACAGATCGCACAAGAATCCAAGCAGATCCTCTTCCTCCAGGATCTGATCGGCACCGAACACATGGTATTCCCTGTCGATCAGCACACCATCCCGCACGTATCCAAGACACAGACAGGAGCATAGCTCTCCCCTATGCAGAGAAATGGCGTCGTAACGCACACCCGGTGCTCCCACGACCTTTTGCTTGTCCTGCAAACGCGCAAGCGCCTTCAAACGGTCTCTGTATATTGCCGCCAGCTCGAACCGCAGATGCTCACTGGCATACGCCATACGCTCTTCCATAACCTGTGCCGTCTTTCGGTAATTTCCCTTTAAAAAATCCGAAACATCCTCCATGAGTATCCGATATTCTTCTTCACTCACCTTTCCGGTGCAGGGCGCGATGCACTGCCCGATCTGACTGTACAGGCAAGGGCGCACCTTACCGATCTCCTTGGGAAAACGGTGCTTACATCCCGGAACACCAAAAATCCGTTTAATGGAATCCAGTATTTCATACGCTACGGAAATGCCCGAATAGGGACCGAAATACCGTGCTCCATCGTCCTTGCGCGCTCTGGTAACAAACACGGTGGGATAACTCTCTTTGATCGGAATACAAATGTAAGGATAGCTTTTGCCGTCCTTCAGGCGAATATTATATCTTGGCTGATACAGCTTGATCAGCTTGTTTTCCAGCGCCAGCGCCTCGATCTCACTATCGGTGGGCATGGTGTCAAAATCGTGTACTGACATGACCATGCGCAGTGTTTTTCGATTGTGTCGATCAAGTCCTTGAAAATAACTGGACACACGGTTTTTCAGTGCCCTGCTTTTTCCGACGTAAATCACCTTACCGTCGGCGTTTTTCATCAGGTAAACGCCGGGACGCAGAGGGAGCGCTGCCGCCTTTTCGCGCAAGGCTTTCAGTTTTTCGTCTTTTGCGTTCATCTTTCGTTCCTTTGATATGAAAAAGAGCAGAACTCACTATGTGATCTTCTGCTCAAAATTCTATTTTGATCAAATTTCAAGTTGCGTAGCGATCAAATCGCAAAGACCCTCGACCGCAGCCTCTTCGTCAGCGCCATCAGCGATCAAGGTCACAACCGTGTCCTTTGTGATCCCCATGGACAAAACACCAAGCAGGCTCTTGGCATCCACTCTTCTCTCGTCCTTCTCGATCCATACGGTCGAACGGAAGCTATTTGCCTTCTGCACGAAGAATGTTGCCGGTCTGGCATGAAATCCAACCGTATTGCTGATCTTTACCTCTCTGGATACCATTTTTCCTCCCAAGCAGTATGTGTTTCTGCCTTCCCTTTTATTATTAACTATCACCAAAGATTTGATATAATCTTTGTGCATATAGCAAATTTTAAAGGAAAAATCAAGGGCTTTTAAAGATTTTCCACTTTGAACATACAAGGAGAGAATTGATGCGGTTTTATTGTCCGTTTTCGACAATATCGTTGATATAAACCTGCATTTGTCCTTTGTGATAGAGGGAAAGTGTAGTGTTAATACGCAAAACAAGCCCGCTTGCGCTGCAAAATACGCCTTTCTTGGTCTCATATCCCCGTACCGCCATATTGCCGGTCACGCGGTGATATTCTGTCACGCTATCTCCGTTTCTTTCCTCGTATACCGTTGTTGTCAGCAGCTCAGTAATCTTTGCCACCTCATTACCGTCGGTATCCTTCAGCACACTGCCCACAGCGATCCGATCGACCTCATCCTTTTCAACAAGGCAGGTAAAGCTAACCGTTCTGGTTTCCATTCCACGGCTGTTGCGGCGATCCAGCAGGACACGTCCCACCATTCCCAAAAGCATCAGAAGCACCAGCAGAACAATGGTCACATCCAGCGCATTAAAGCGACGCTTTCTTGCTTTTTTCGTCTGGCTCATTGTGTCACCTCCGTGATCTCTGTGCAAACACCGTCAACGCAAAAATCATTTGAAGAAAGCGTCATCCGCATTCCCTCTTCAATCAAAACGCCGTCGATCCGATAGTCCTTTTGATTACGGATTGCATCTGCGCTCAGCGTTACCACAACGTAGCGCACCGTCTGCTTGTAAACGGTATTGTCTGCCGACGTAACCGTGTTGGTTTTGGTCATCACCTCGCTGCACTTCGCTACCTTTCCAAGGCAAATACCGGAGTTTGTATACAGCAAATCGCCCACCAGTCTTTCGGTGTTCAGGTTTTCACCAACGCCCTCCACCTCGATCTGATAGTTCAGCTGCACCTCATGCACATTGTCTCCGGCGATGAAAAAACGGTAGGACAAAAATATACCTAAAGCCAACACCACGAGCACGATCAGCACAACGTCAATCAGGTTCAATCTGCTCTTTCGTTTTTTAGACAGCTTCTTTACGGCAGCCTCACTCATACCGATCGCCTCCTTGATTAAATATCGGTGAAAATTCTATGTCCGTGTCGGTCACCGCCTCCGACAAAACGGCATTTTTGCGCATCGTACGCGAGATACCCATGGTAAACCCACAGATCAAAACAAAGGTCAAAAGGATCGCAGGTCGATCCAGCACCGGCATACGCAGAGCTACGAAGAGCATACCAAAGACAGCGGTATAGCACGCGATCATCGCGGGATACAGCTTGGGGCTGGCACTGCGGTTACGGATGGTGGAAACTGTTGCATACCCAATCAAAAGCAGCATCAGCAGAACAAACAGCAACAGTCCGCCGAGTCCGAGCGCGGAAAGAAGATAGGTATACAGATCGTTCCCCTGCGCACCCTCAAATCCAACACCCACAAAATATCTGCCTGCCGATTCGACAAACATTCTGCCAAACTCCCGAACTCCCTGAAGAATATTCGTATTGGAGTCGACAAAATGTGCACTCAGCACTTCCATGTATCGATCGGGCAGAATGAATAACAAAAGAACCACACCGATGCCCGTACCAAGAAGCACTGTGATCAAATGGCGCGGACTGCGCATCAGCAGATATAGCGCCAACAAAAGAATTGCTCCCACAATGATCGTACGCGATTGCAGCAGCACAAAGCTCGCCAAAATCAGCAGCAAGCACAACAAATACCGAAGCCGTGTACGCACCTTAGAGGACAAATAAAACACCGAGATCACAAAGGGGAACATTAAGAACAGGAACATTCCGAGAACACTTCGAGATCCGAAATTACCGATCACGTAGTCGGAAAAGGCTGCGATCGGAATATCACGGATCAAGTGAGCAGGAACATACGCAAGAACGGTATCCACCGTCAGCGCCAGGATAGCCACAGTGGAAGAGAACATAAGCGCACGTTGGAATCGCATGGCAACGCCGTTGCTTCGCAACAGGTGCGATCCCATGACCGCCAGCATACAGTATAGAATTGCCATATACCCCGCACTCTTTCCGCTATCGCCAAGTACGCACTCCACAAAAATTACCGCTGCCAGCATAAGGAACGCAATGTCGGTCATCGTCATACGGAGGCTGCGCTTGCCTCTCAGCAGCTTGACGCCAAAGGAAGCCAGCGTGAGCAACACGAACACCGCAAGTCTTGCGGTGTTCAGCAGCGGGATCAACATGGCGATCAGCATCAGTCCTGCCTCGGGGGCAGTCATCACGATCACCGTTGTGATCACCGCAAGCACCGTAATCGGGATCACGCTTGCATTGACGTAACGGGTCACAACACCGATGCCTACACCCACAAGCAGCGCCGCCACCGACAAAAGTCCGCCAAAGCGACGGTTGCCTGTGTCGGTACGTCGAATAGATACGGGATCCAGCCCCAAAAATCCGCACAAAAACTGATTTCCGAAGCGGCTGTTTACCAACAGCGACGAAAGGGGTTGATTATCGGTCAGCAAGAACGGAAGAGAAACCAATAGGATCACGATCCCCGTAATCGCCATCGGAAAATCCAGTACCGCCAACGACAGCAGTACGTCCGTTCCCTGCATAAAGGCGGAAAGTGCTGCCAAACCGCAAAGGGTCAAGCCAATGGCAAACAGCATGATACCGTAATACAGTACCGGCATGGTATAAAAGAAATTCAGAAAGCGGAATATATACTCCAGTACACGACTATCCTCAATTGCAGAGGCAAAATAGCGTTTTGTGGGGTTCACAACACGGTGTTTCAGCTTTAGCCGCGCTAACAAACGGGCAAAAAAGCTTCCCTCGGTTGTACGGCGAATGCTCTCGTCCGCACAACCAATACGACAGAGCGCACGCACGGGGATACTTTGTCCCACCTTGGTGGGCAGCTTATCAAGACCATCGCGAACCACTCTCCAAAGCGATCTGCGCTTTGCCTTTTTGCGTTTTTGCTTATCCATACGCCTCCTCCTTTCCAAATATCAAATGATGCCGCAGATCACAAAAGATCCGGGCGCAGCTTTTTCGTCAGCTTCAGCGCCTCTGCATGGCGCCATTTTTCAATCTCGCGATGATTTCCCGAAAGCAGCACCTCAGGCACCGCCTCCCCGCGAAACACCTCGGGATGGGTATACTGCGGATACTCCAGCATTCCGCAGGAAATGCTCTCGATCTCATGGCAAGCAGCCTCTGCAAGCACGCCGGGAATCAACCGCGCCACACTGTCGATGAGCACGCAGGCAGGCAGCTCACCGCCCGTCAGCACGTAATCTCCGATGGAAATCTCCTCGTCGCACACCGCATCGATCGCTCTTTGGTCAATGCCCTCATAGTGTCCGCAAAGCAGGATCAAACGGTCATACCCCGCCAGTTCCTTTGCCTTACGCTGGGTCAGCACCTTTCCCTTCGGGGAAAGAAACACCGTATGGCTACTGCCTTCTGCCATTCCCTTCACCGCTTCGTGACAGTCCACCACGGGGGCGGGTGCCATCAGCATGCCCTTTCCGCCACCGTAGGGAGTGTCGTCCACCCTGCGATGCTTGTCGGTGGAATAATCGCGTATATTATGCGCGTATACCGAAATGATACCCGCTGTGGAAGCGCGCCCCACAATGCTGGTCTCACATACCGAGCGGATCATATCGGGAAACAGGGTCAATACGTCAAATCTCATCAAAAAAACCGGGGATCGGGGTGATCAGAATACCCTTATCCAGATCCACTTCCTTCACAAATTCAGCCACCACAGGCAGCAGCACGATTCCATTTTCGGTCTTGATCTCATACAACTGCCCCGCCGCGGCATCGGTGACGCTTTTAAGCTTTCCATATACCTTACCGGTATCGGCATCGATCACGGGAAGACCGATCATATCGGCAATGAAGCAGGCACCCTCGTCCAGGGGCAGATCCTCTCTCTTTGCATATAGTATCTGTCCGCGCAGAGCGTTGGCATCCTCAAAGGTATCCACGCCTGCAAAATGCAGAAGCACCATGCCCTTAAAGGGAGATGCCTTAGTGATGGCAAGCGCCTGATATTCGCTTCCCTTTTTCAGATACAGGTTCTCCAGATCCTCTGTCATGACCTCAATATAGTCGCACCAGCATTCGCTTTTCACGTCCCCGCGAACGCCGTGAGTATTTACAATTTTTCCTGCTTCCAGATACTCAGATCGGTTCATTTGCCTCATCCTTTGCCAAGATTATCATTTCTTCTGATCATTTTATCATATTATTGCCAAAAATACAAGGGCTTTTTCACAAAAAGCGGCGGATCGCCCACAAAGCCTGCAGGCGATCCGCTCAAATTCTATTCCATTGCCAAGCAAAGCAGTCGGTCGATGACCTCGGTGTAGCTCATGCCGCTATGCATAAACAGCTTGGGATACATACTGATAGGGGTAAATCCGGGCAACGTATTGATCTCGTTGAAAATGATTGTATTGTCCGCTTTCACAAAGAAATCCACTCTGGAAAGGCCCTTACATCCCATTGCCTTATAGATCTTGACGGCAAGCGCGCGCACCTTGTCAGCCACCTCATCCTCCAGTCTCGCGGGTATGTAGTAGCTTGCCGTATCGGCGCAGTACTTGGTCTCATAGTCGTAGAAGGTAGCACCGGGATCGATTTCTCCGCAGACAGACGCCACGGGCGCACCGTTGCCCATCACCGCCACCTCGATCTCTCTTCCGTCGATATACTCCTCGATCAGCGCCTTATCGTCCTCGGCAAGTGCGGTTTCCAGCGCCGAGCGCAGCTCTGCATCGCTACCCGCGCGGGAAACCCCCACCGACGAGCCTGCGCAGGCGGGCTTGACAAACACGGGGTAACCAAAGCCGCTCTTAACGGCAAAGCGAATACGATCATAAGCGGCATCAAGGTCATCCCGAAGCACGCAGATCGCCCGCGCCTGCGGAATACCGTGGCATTTTAAGATCTGCTTGGTGATTGCCTTATCCATGCAGCATCCCGAGGCAACGCAGCCCGGGCCTACGTAGGAAACGCTGCACATATCAAGAAGTCCCTGCATTCTGCCGTCCTCACTATAGGAGCCGTGCATCACGGGAAAGGCCACGTCGATATTCAAATACGATACTGCCTCTCCTTCGGGACACAGACAAAGACGGCTGCCGGGGACGATAAACGCGGGGGTTAGATTAGCCTTATCCTCGATCCATTTTCCGTCGCGGATATTCTCATAATCGCCGCCGTACAGATACCAGCAAGATCCGTCGCGGGTGATGCCCACGGGGATAATACTATATTTTTCCGAATCGGTATTGGTAATGACGCCGTACGCGCTTTTCAGCGATACCTCATATTCGGAGGAGTTACCGCCAAACAGACAGCAAAAATTTATTTTATTCATGTATCATACTCCATTCATCAATTGCAAATGCCATCATAGCACATATAACCGCTTCTGTCAATCGGGTAAACGAAAGGAAAGCGGCAAAAGTTCGCCCATCGTATAAACCTTGAGGTTATCCGAGTCACCGAGGATCACGGCACATTCCGTACTGCAAAACTCAGACAGTGCCTGACGGCAAATGCCGCAGGGGGCGCAAAAGCTTCCCTGCTGCCCTTCGGCAGCACCCGAGATTGCAATTGCCGAAAACTCTCGTTCTCCCTCAGATACCGCCTTAAAAAGTGCCGTGCGTTCTGCACACATCGTCGCTCCGTAAGATGCGTTTTCAATATTGCATCCCATGTAGACCTTTCCCGAGGTGGAAAGCAGTGCCACACCCACCCTAAAGTGCGAATAGGGGGCGTAAGCCCTCTCTCTTGCCTCTTCGGCAAGCTGCATCAATTCTTTATATTCCATATTCAATCCTTTCGAATCTCCTTGAGAAAGCTCTGTCCCGCAAAACGCTCCTGCAGTCCCAGATACTCCGACAAGGTGGCGGCAATATCGGCAAACGTTTCTCTTGTGCCGAGATTCACGCCGGACTTTACACTGTTTCCGTACACCAAAAGAGGCGTGTATTCCCTGCTGTGATCGGTGGAGGGGGTGGAGGGATCGCATCCGTGGTCGGCGGTGATGACAAGAAGATCGTCCTTACGCAGCTGCGGCATCAGCTCTCCCAGTGCTGTGTCAAATTCATTTAGTGCCTTCGCATAGCCGGATACGTCGTTTCGATGACCGTACACCATATCGAAATCCACCAGATTGACAAAGCAGAGTCCCTCAAAATCGCTTTTGACAAGGGATAGGACGGCCTGCATCCCCTCTTTGTTGTTGGCAGTGCGATAACTTGCGGTAAAGCCTCTGCCTGCAAAAATATCGTAGATCTTTCCCACGGATATACTGTCCATGCCCTGCGCCTTCACAAGATCGGGAAGAGTCCACGCGGGGGGCTCCAACGAATAATCGTGTCTGCGGGACGTACGGTAAAAGGGATGCTCTCCCGCAAAGGGGCGAGCGATCACCCTGCCGACGCCATGCTCTCCCACCAGCATCCTTCTTGCGATCTCGCATACGCGGTAAAGCTCTTCGATCGACACCCGATCCTCGTGGGCGGCGATCTGAAAAACGCTGTCCGCAGAGGTGTACACGATCAGCTTGCCCGTGGCAAGATGCTCGCGTCCGTAATCTCTGATGACCTCGGTACCCGAATAGGGGCGGTTGCATAGCACACCGTATCCCGTTCTTTTTTCAAATTCCTCTATCACCTCGGGCGGAAAGCCCTCGGGATAGGTGGGCAGCGGTTTGGGGCAGATCACTCCCGCAATCTCAAAATGACCGACGGTGGTGTCCTTTCCCATGGATGCCTCCGCCATTCTCGCATAGCATCCAAGAGGTGTTTTCACGCCCCCTTCCACCGATTCAATATTGAAAAGCCCGAGCCTTTCCAAATTCGGACAATTGAAATCGGGATGTGAACGCACTGCCCTCAGCGTATTGCTGCCTTCGTCCCCAAAAAGCTTCGCATCGGGAAGCGCTCCAATGCCAACACTGTCAAGGACGATCAAAAATACACGCTTGCTCATCTTATGCCAGTTCCAGCGCGATCTCCATCATAGCGGTGAAGGAGGTCTGTCGCTCTTCGGCACTCGCATTCTCCTCGGGATACACAAAGGAATCGCTCACCGTACAGATGCAGAGCGCCTTTTTCCCCGCTCTTGCCGCATTGCAGTAAAGAGCGGCGGATTCCATCTCCACGCCCAGAACGCCCATTTTCGCCCACTCCATGCCGTCGGAGCTATCGTTGTAGAAGGTATCGGAGGAAAAAATGTTGCCCACCTTATAACGCACGCCCTTTTTCTCGCACAGCTCGACCGCGTCCCGTACCAGACCGAAATCGGCAATGGGACAAAAGGTACCGGGTAGCCGATACTGCGATGCGTAATTGCCGTTTGTGCAAGCACCCATGGCGATTACAAGATCCTTTACGTGCAGATCACGGTCGAAGGCACCGCAGGAGCCCACACGGATGATACTCTCTACGCCATAAAAATGGTATAGCTCGTAGGAATAGATCCCAATGGAGGGCTGTCCCATGCCGGACGCCATCACCGATACTCTCTTTCCCTTGTAGTAACCCGTGTATCCCTGAATGCCGCGTACGTTATTGACCAGCACGGCATCCTCCAAATAGTGTTCTGCAATGAACTTTGCCCGCAGAGGATCTCCCGGCATCAGAACCGTTTTGGCAAAATCCCCTTCTTTTGCAGTAATATGCGGTGTAGACATAACCTTCCCCTTTCTTTTTCAAAATCACTCTTCAGCTGCCTTCACAGCCTTGACCACGCGACTGGTGCCCAGACGATCGGCACCCAAGCGCAAAAACGCTTCGGCATCGTCAAGATCCGAAATGCCGCCCGCCGCCTTGACCTTGACGCCTGTGCCTACATTATCTATCATCAGCTTGACGTCCTCTTTGGTGGCGCCCGCCGTGCTGAAGCCGGTGGAGGTCTTGATATAGTCTGCCCCCGCCTCGGTGACAACGCGGCACATGGTCTTCTTTTCTTCCTCGCTCAGCAAGCAGGTCTCGATGATGACCTTCAGGATCTTATCCCCGCAAATCGCTTTCAGCTGCACAAGCTCCTCTTTGATCTTGCCGTATTCCTTATCCTTCAACCAGCCGAGGTTGATCACTGTGTCGATCTCGTCCGCACCCTCCGCCAGCGCTTGCTCACACTCAAAGCACTTGACGGCAGTGGTGTTATATCCGTTGGGAAAGCCGATGACGGTACAGATCGCAAGCTGCTGCCCCACGTATTCCTTTGCTGTCTTCACGTAGCTTGGAGGCAGACACACCGAGGCAACCCCGTAGCGGATGCCGTCGTCCAGAACCGTCCGGATCTGCTCCCAGGTAGCGGTCTGAGATAGAAGAGTATGATCGCAGTGGCAAAGAATTTCCTTTATATCCATGATTTTACCTCATTATACGGTTATTCTGTATTCAGTATACAACAAAAGATGGCTCTTGGCAATATCCATTTTCTTTTTTATAAAATTTTCCCGTAGATGTTGACAAATCAACGTCGATGGTGTATAATATAAAAAATTGATTGGTCAACATTCGATTCAGAAAGGGGGCTCCGCCATGCGTGGACGTTTTGAACAATTTTCTGTATTTATCTCCGGTATTTACCGCAGCATTCAAAAGCTGGAGCGGGAAGAAATGGTCAAATACGGACTGACGGGTGCCTACGCACAATACCTTGTCACGATGAGCCGTTTCCCCGAGGGAATCACCGCAACCGAGCTATGCGAGGTTTGCGACAAGGACAAAGCAGCTATTTCCCGTGTGATCGCCAACATGGAAAAGAAAGGGCTCGTAACGAGAAAAGGAAAAAACAATACCGTGTACCGTGCCCTGCTCTTTTTGACCGATGAAGGCAAAAAAGCTGCAGGCTACGTCACTGAGCGAGCCAAGATCGCGGTGGAAAAGGCAGGTTCCGGTCTTTCTGACCATGACCGACAGATTTTCTATTCCTCGCTCGGGCTGATCTCCTCTAACCTGCAAAAAATATGCAAGGACGGACTTCCCGAATCCTGTTGACATCTTCGGCAATTCCTTGAAAAACTAAAAACAACATACTGCAAGGAGACATTACTATGAACAATTACATCATCTTCACCGACACCGGAAGCGATATCCTGCCCGAGGTTTTAACAAAGTGGGGTATTCCCTCCCTTGACCTGACCTTTAAATTTGATGGCGACGAAAAAGAATACCTGAACGCCGACATGGACGTTCTGACCTTCTATGAAAGAATGAGAAAGGGCGGCGTTGCCAAGACCTCCGCTGTCAATATGGAGCGCTTCCGCGTTGCCTTTGAAGAGATCCTCCGTCAAGGCACGGACATTCTGTATCTGGGATTTTCGGGAGGACTCAGCACCACCTCCAATTCCGCACGTCTGGCAGCAGACGATCTGCGAGACAACTATCCCGAGCGTAAGATCACCGTCATCGACACGCTTTGTGCCTCTGCCGGTCAGGGGCTTATCGTATATCTTGCCATGCAAAAAAAGAACGAAGGCGCTTCCATGGATGAGGTTGCCGAATACGTCAAGAGTCTGATCTACCACATCGACCACTGGGTGACCGTGGACGATCTGGTCTACCTCAAGCGTGGCGGAAGAATCAGCCCCACCGTTGCCTTTGTGGGCAATACGTTGGGACTCAAGCCCATCATCCACGTGGACAACGAAGGAAAGCTCGTCAGCGTGGATAAGATCCGCGGCAGAAAGAACGCCATCAATCATCTGGCACAAAAGTACGCTGAGCTTGCCCGTGACAAGACGGCGGGTACCATCTTTATCTCTCATGCGGACTGCGAAGAGGATGCCAAAGCGCTTGCTGAGCTGCTGAAGAGCAATCACGGCGTAGAGGTTACGCATATCACTTACATCGGGCCTGTCATTGGCGCGCATGCGGGTCCCGGCACGCTTGCCCTCTTCTTTGTGGGTAAGGAACGATAAAATACAAGAAAGACTGTCTTTGACAGTCTTTCTTTCATTCTATGAAGCAAAGCTTTTGCAGGGCTTCCGACACACCGTATTCGCTTTCCGTACGTAAAGTGACAAACGCATCGTACGCCGCAGGAGCTTCCTTCATCACGGCAGTAATGGTGGCAAAGCGCAGCATCTCCATGTCGTTTTCACTGTCACCAAAGGCGGCGGTCATACTGCGGTCGATCCCCGTCTTTTGTAAGATCAGCTCCATGCCGGTGCGTTTGGTATACCCCGTCGCGATCCCTTCCGCATAGGTTTTGAAAAAGATTGTACGCACTCCCGAAAACTCGGGAACCTTTGCAGGGTCCAGCTTTTGCAGGAAGGTCACCTTGCTGACCTGAGGGTCTGAACCAAGAAAGCCCTCAACGTCCCCATCCACGGGGATCTGAAAATCCCCCATGCCAAAGCTATAGTTCTTCTCTACCCCTTCCATGACCAACCTCACTTTACTGTCGCTTACAAAGTCCAGCACCGAACGAAGAGAATCGGTGGACAGCGTGTGGTTGAGCAGAACCTCACCCTGCCACTCCACGTAAACCGAACCGCAGATCATGCCATCCCACGGGATCTGCTCCAACACCTGCTTTGGAATATACGCCTTGGAGCGTCCCGAATTGATCACAAGATAGTTTCCGTTTTTCTTGGCGGCAAGCAGCGCCCTTCGGTGCTCCTCAGGTAGGCTGCCATTTTGCAGCACCGTGCCGTCCAGATCAAAGAAAAGCAGATAGCCGCTTCTCATTTTACACCCGTAGAGCCAAAACCGCCCTCACCGCGTACGGTCTCGGAAAGCTCTTTCGCTTCCACAAAATCGGCAGTATAGTAAGGTGCGATCATCAACTGAGCCACTCTGTCGCCGGCTGCGACCTTCTTTTCTTCGCTTCCGTGATTGTGCAGTGCCACGATCAGCTCGCCTCTGTAATCGCAGTCGATGACTCCCACCTTATTGGCGGGTGCCAATCCCTGCTTGCACGCCATGCCGGAGCGGGCGTAAATCAGTCCCACTGTACCAAGCGGCAGTTCAATGGCAAGGCCTGTATGAATAAAGGCAGTCTGACCTGCGGGGATCACGGTGTCGTCCAGCGCGCAAAGATCTGCGCCTGCCGCATACGCAGAGCCGTATTTGGGCATTTTTGCATCCTCGCGCAGTTTTTTGAAATATACAGTCATATTCATTCCTCCGTTGTACTCATTACATCAGTTATCATATCGCATTTTGCAAAAAAAGTCAAGTAAAAAACGGAGCCTGCCGGCTCCGTTTTGGATCAAAGTCTTTCGTCGTTTTCTTCCATTCTGGCACAAATGATATCCAGATTGCCGTTGCGGCAACGGATCTCATCCAGCATATCCTTTTCATTGGCGCCGCCCTTCAGCTTGATCTCATAGGAAAGCTGGAACACTGCACCCATGTTGGTGGACTTTACACGAATCAGTTCATGAGAAGAGGTATACTTTTCAAAAATATCGTCAAATACGTCGGTGTAGTCAAGGCTTTCGGGAATGGAAACGCGCAGCAGCTTTTCGGTACGCGAGGTAGACAAAGTCGGAACCGTATTGAAGATAATGTTTACAGCTGCAATAATGGCGGCAAAAATGATCGCATATGCAATGTATCCCACGGCAGTGGCAAAGCCAAGGGTCATCGCCATAAAGATATTGCAGATCTCTCTGGCGGATCCGGGGGCAGAACGGTAACGCACCAGGCTGAATGCGCCCGCCACCGCAATGCCGGCACCCACGGTTCCCTGAATGGTCATCATGGAAATAATGCCCTGCACCGCCACGGGGAGAACGGCAATGGTCATCAAGAACGAACGGCTGTATCGCTTATTGCGAATGGTATAGCTGAAGGCAATAAATGCGCCAAGCAGCAGAGATGCTAAGGTACAAATGGCGAACTCGTCGAGTTCAAGGCTACCGCTATCAATTACACTTTGAAACAAATATTTAAATGTCACTGTAAATTCCTCCCTTTTTCTCGGTCACGGTCAATTTTCCGTCCCGAACGTCTTCTTCTAAATGTCGTTTTCTTGACACCTGGAATATGGTGCCGTATTTGGAATAGGATATGGGCTTGATCTTCAGATCGTCAAGGATCCGTACCAGCCAGATGGGAAATACCCCCGGCACCTTGATCTCCATCAAGACCGAATCGGGCGGCAGGATTTCCTCACCGTAGATGCCTTTGGCAAGATCCAAATCGTTTTCCCGCCAGATGATCTGACGGTCAAGCGTGATGCGTAGCACGCTGTCGGTGGGACTGGCAAAGGAATCTCGCTCGTAGGATATGTACATCGCGGGACCGATCCCCTTATAGAACTTCAGGAAATAGTCGATTTCGCGGGTGATCTGACTTTCTTTCGGCGGTCGCGCCCTGCCGGAAAGATACTCCCTTGCCTGCGCAAGCGTCATATCCACCCGTCGCTTATACACGACCCCTTTGAATTTTTTCTTGATCTCCACGAACACCCGTCCGCTCTCACCCGGCACGCCGTAGCTGCGCAGCCTGAGTTTTTCCTTATACAAAGGCTTGTCAATGGAGCGCCGTATGATCTGAAATTCGGGGGTATCGTAATAGATATTGGTAATGGTGCTGTGCGGATACTTGTCGGGAACCATTCTTCCGTCCAATCGCTCCAGCAGCAGCTGACACTGCTCTTCCGAGATCAGAAACTTCTTTTCGTACCGTTTAAAGGTAAATTGAAATTCCGCCACAGATCCGCCTCCTTTTCTTAAAACTATACACGCAAGCCGTGAACAGTGCGTGAATTACGCATGAATTTTCGTAATATTTTAGATGTTCGAGCCCATCAGTTAGCAGAAGAGGTCCCCAGACTTAAGCCTCTTTTCACAGCCAAAATGGTAATTGCATCAAACCGTTCCTTATCAACAATGATCTTATCCCAGTAGGTATCCACCATATCGCTGAATTTGCTTTCCAGCAAACGTACGGAAATATTTGCCAGCTGCGCTGCATCCACCTTGCCCGTTCCGTACGCACCCTTCTCGGGCGCCAGCTTCTTTACGATATAGATGCCCACATCGTCATCCTTGACCATCAGCACGTCACCGGATTCTGCCTCCAACGACTGCAAAAGCATCTCGGAGGGCATACCTGCATCCGCCAACAGATCAAACTCAAGAGAAGTAACGTAGTATCCGTTCGGATAACTGTCCTTATTGGTAAATTCACTGTATTTGGTCACAAGAGAATCGAAATCCTCTCCGTTTTTGGCTTTTTCAAGGATCTCATCGGCAAGGGTAGCCTTGGCTGCCTTCTCTTCGTCGGTCAGCGGAACGCTTTCCTCCTTGCCCGTGATCTCATCCACCACAGGCTTGCCGTTTTCATCCACCTTGGTCTTTGCCGTCAGATTGACAAATATGATCTTGAGGCGGTAATAGTTTTCCATATAGAAAGCGTCCAGCTCGTCCGCTGTATATCCGATTCCGCCCTTTTCAATCAAATACTCGGTGGCAACGTCCACCTTTTTCTCCAGCAGCAGGATCTCCTCCAAGCGGTCGATGTCAAAGCCGTAGGTGTCGATCAGCAAGGAGTTGAATGCCGCGCGGTCGCCGCCGCCAAGGTAAAAAACGTTATCCTCGATCATCGTCTTCACCGCCGCCTTGTCCGCAGAGGAAAGCCTCAGATTGTACTTTTCATATAGCTTCAAAGTACAAAGCATGGTCTTGACGCTCGCCTCTACCCGCTCCTCGATCGCTTCACCCACAGTGCGTCCGTCATCCAGCTTCTTTAGAAAGCTTTCATTGTCATCACCGATCTCCGTGAAGCTGCTGATGTAGTAGTTCTTGTAGTTGGCAAGCCAATATTTATACGCGTCCTCCTCGATGGACGTGCCATCAAGGCTCATGAGCACCTCTGTTTTTTCGCAACCGACAAGGCAAAGAGCCGAAAGAAGCGTTGCCAAAACCACAAGCAGCGAAAGCAGAGAACGCGTCCTATTTCTGTTTTTCATCCTATTCATCCTTCCAAAGGGAGCATACTTCTTTTCACAGTATAGCACATAATCTGTCATTTTGCAAGATACTTACTCCCTTCTTTTTTGAAAATGCGCTGTAATTTTACACAGAACCCTCTTGTTCTGTCGATTTTTCGTTGATCTCTGTCAGCATTTTCCAGTAGCACCGCAGCATCGCCAGTGTTTCACCGGTCACCTGATGGGGTTTTACGTGCCGCAGCGCTGCATAGGGCTTATTACTGAGATTGATGAGGATCCTTCCCTTGTAGTTTGCCGCCAGCATGGTAAATGCCTTCAAATTCGGCTTATCAGAGAAGAACAGCACCCCGCCCGAGCGGTACTCCACCTTTTGGAAGCCGCACTGTGCCGCCATGGATCGAATGAGCGAAATACGCAGCAGATTCAGCACGGGATCGGGCAGCACGCCGTAGCGGTCCATGATCTCGTCGTACACATCCTGCATATCCTCATCGTTCTCCACAAGCGAGATCTTGCGGTAGGTGTCGATCCGCTGGTTCTGGTTTTTCACGTAGTCCTCCGGCAGATACGCATTCACGTTCAGATCCACCGCGCACTCGGGCTTGGGAGCCGAAAGCTCACCCTTTTCCTCCAGTACCGCCTCGTTAAGCAGCTTCATGTAGAGATCGTAGCCGATGGAGTCCATCTGTCCGTGCTGCTCCGCACCAAGCAGGTTGCCCGCGCCGCGGATCTCCATATCTCGCATTGCCACGCGGAAGCCCGAACCAAATTCGGTGAAATCACGAATGGCAGACAGGCGCTTTTCGGAAATCTCGGAGAGCTGCTTGTTCTTGGGGTAGGTGAAATAGGCATAGGCTCTTCTGCGGCTTCTGCCCACACGTCCTCGAATCTGATGCAGCTGGGATAGACCGAATTTATCTGCATCCTCAATGATCAGCGTATTGGCGTTGGGAACGTCCACACCCGTTTCGATGATGGTGGTGGACACCAGTATATCAATATCACCGCTGACCATACGTTCCCAAATATCGGAAAGCTCTTCTTTGGACATTTTGCCGTTGGCGGTAGCGATGCGCGCATCGGGCACCTGCGCCAGAATGACAGACACCGCCCCATCCATACGTTCGATGCGATTACACAAATAGAAGACTTGACCGCCTCTTCTCATTTCCTTTCGGATCGCCTCACCCAAAAGAAGCGGATCGTACGGTAAAACGTAGGTCTGCACGGGCAGTCGATCCCCCGGTGCTTCATCCAGAATGGACATATCCCGAATACCGCCCAGCGCCATGTTCAGCGTACGGGGAATGGGGGTTGCCGACAGGGTCAACACGTCCACGTTTCCCCCGATCTGCTTGAGCTTTTCCTTGTGTGCCACGCCGAATCGCTGCTCCTCGTCGATGATGAGCAGCCCCAGATCCTTGAACTGGATGTCCTTGGAAAGCAGTCTGTGGGTACCGACCACGATATCGATCTCACCACGGCGCAGCTTTCGCATGGTCAACTCCTGCTCCGAGGGCTTGCGGAAGCGAGAAAGCATATCCACCTTTACGGGAAAGCCTCTCATGCGCGAGAGCATGGTACGGTAATGCTGCATGGCAAGAATGGTAGTAGGAACCAAGATCGCCACCTGCTTGCCGCCGCAAACCGCCTTAAAGGCAGCACGCAGCGCCACCTCGGTCTTGCCGTAGCCCACGTCGCCGCAAAGCAGACGGTCCATGGGCTGCTTCTTTTCCATATCACGCTTGATATCCTCAATGGCAGCCATCTGGCTGTCGGTCTCCTCATAGTCGAAGGCGTCCTCAAATTCCCTTTGCATGGAATCGTCCTTAGGAAACGCAAAGCCCTCCCGCTTCATGCGGGCGGCATAAAGAGCGATCAGCTCCTTTGCCATATCCTTGGCGGCACTCTTGGCGCGCACCTTCGCTTTTGCCCAATCGGTGCCTCCCATTTTGGAAAGCTTCAGCATTCCGTCATCGCTGTGAGGGCCGATGTATTTGGAGATCTTGTCCAGCTGCGTACAGGGCAGATACAGAACGTCGGTACCCGCATAGGCAATCTTGATGAAGTCGCGGCGTACACCCTCCACCACAAGGGGGGACATCCCCACGTATTTTCCGATACCGTGCGCCTCGTGCACCACGTAGTCGCCCTCGGAAAGATCGGCATAGGACATGATCTTCTGCAGATTCTTGTCCTTTTTCTTTTTGTTGACCGTCCTGCGCTTTCTGGTAAAGGCTGCTCCGCTGACGGTGGAAAGACAGACAAATCGGGTGGTGATCAGCTCAAAGCCGCGTACTTGACTGCCGTAGGTCAGTGCCACGGAGCCTATACGCTGTTCCCCGCCCTTGTCCTCGTAGGCACCAAAGCCCGACTCGGTGAGCAGCTCCGTTAGATTTTTCGCCTCGGTTTCGTTTTCGCAGATCAGCTTGATGCGATATCCCTCCGCCACGTACCCGCGCAGGTCATCGCAAAGAAGATTGAAGTTGTCTCCATAGGTCACGGTCTGCTTGGTGCGGAAGGAGAACATTCCCGAAAGCTGCTTTTCGGGTATCCCGGCGCCAAAGCTGTCGGTAACCACCGTGCGTCTGCCAAACAGGTACACCTGCAGGGTGCTTGCCTCCTCGGAGAGCCCCAGCGTCTTGGGGGAGATCAGATTTTCCTCCAGTAGCTCCCTAATTGCCTCACTTTCAAAAAAATCGCGGCTTTTCAGTTTTTCATTGACACCGGTGTAGTCGCTGACGATGACCTCCGCCTCGTCCAGATAGTCAAGCAGGCACTGACATTCGGGATAGATCACACCGATATATTTATCGATACAACCGAGCTCTCTGCCGGAATTGACGATCTCTAATTCCTCATTCAGAAGCTCCTTAGCTCGTTCGCTTGAGGTAGCCCGCAGTCTTGCCTTAATGGCATTCACAAGTGCCGCTTTTCCCGTCTCATCGGGCAGGATCTCACGGGCAGGAATGACCGTGAGTTCATCACAGTCCTCCAGCTGACGCTGGGTCATGACGTCAAAAAAGCACATTCGGTCGATCTCGTCGCCAAAGAAATCGATACGCACGGGATTTTCAAAGGTGGGGCTGAAAATATCCAGAATACCGCCACGGATGGCGTACTGTCCCGCAGTCTCCACCATATCGGTGCGATAAAAGCCGCTCTTTTCCAAAATATCGGCGATCGCCCCCTGATCGTAGGTCTGACCCATGCAGATGGTGACTGCCGAAACGGCAAGACGCTGCCTTGGAACGGTGAACTGCAGTGCCGCATCGGGGGTGGTCAGCACCACGTCCAGCGTTCTTTGCAGGATCCCCGAAAGCACGCCCAGCCTCACCCGCTCGTTTTCATGGGAGACCGTCATGTTGTAAAGCACCGGCTCCTTGTAAAAGTACATTCCGCAGCGAATGCCGAATTCGGAAAGCCAATCGTTATACGCCGTAATGCGTTTTTCATCGGGCAGTATCAGAAGCGTAATGCACCCCTGCTTTTTGTTGTCCTCGATGAGATTTTTGATAAGGGCAAATTCCGCACCATCACAAAGGCCCCCAACCAGCATCGGACGGGGCAGTCCGTTTTTCCGGGTGAGGGTGATGGCTTCGTATTCTCGCTCCTTGCGGAGCGCCAAGGTAATGTCTGTCATTGTGTTACGCTTTCTTTTTGGTGTTATAGCGGTTCATGGCAAGGTCGGTCTTGCCCGCTGCCATCAGCTTCAGCGCCTCGTACGCCCGCTCGCAGCACTCTGCCTCCGCCTTTCTTGCCTCGGCGTCGGGCGTTCCCAGCACCCAATCGGCAAGCACGTATTCGGGATGGGGCTTTTTGCCAACCCCGATACGGATACGCGGGAAATTATCGCTTTGGATCTGATAGATTATACTTTTGAGTCCGTTGTGACCGCCGTCGCTGCCCTTCAGTCGGATACGCAGCTCGCCCGGATCGAGGTTCACGTCGTCATATACGACGATCAGCTTTTCGGGCGGGATCTTGTAAAAGGAAAGAAACTCCCTTAGACAAGTTCCCGACAGATTCATCATGGTCATGGGAGCAACGAGAAGCCCTCTCACGCCGCCGATGGACACGTCGGCATACAGACCGTTGAATTTCGCACGGTCCACCTTCACTCCGAGATCCGCTGCCACGTGATCCAGAAAACGGAAGCCCGCGTTGTGACGGGTGGCGGCGTATTCCTTACCGGGGTTTCCGAGTCCCGCCACCACAAATTCGATCTTCCCCATGGGAGCGGGTGCTTTTGACTCGGTCAGTTTAAACAAATCCCATATATTGCTCATATTTTTTACGATTCCTTACATACTACTTACATTATCACTTTATTATACTACATTTAAAGCAAAAACGCAACCGTATTTTCGTCATTTTGATGTTTTTCATAAATTTTGCAAAACATATAGACAAAGACATTTTTTTGTGCTAGAATGAGTGGAAAAAAATATTATTTATATATATGAAAGGATTTGCTATGAGCAAAAAGTATACCTATCTGTTTTCCGAGGGTAACGGAAAAATGCGCGAACTGCTCGGCGGTAAGGGTGCAAACCTTGCCGAAATGACCAATCTCGGTCTGCCCGTGCCTCAGGGCTTTACCATCTCCACCGAGGCTTGTACCCAGTACTACGAAGACGGTCGTAAGATCAATGATGAGATCAAGGCTCAGATCATGGAATACATCGGCAAGATGGAAGAGATCACCGGCAAGAAGTTCGGTTCGATCGAGAATCCCCTGCTTGTATCGGTACGCTCCGGCGCACGCGCTTCCATGCCCGGTATGATGGACACCATCCTGAACCTGGGTCTGAACGAAGAAGTTGTAGAAGTCATGGCAGCAAGATCCGGCAATGCACGCTGGGCTTACGACTGCTACCGTCGCTTCATCCAGATGTACTCCGACGTCGTTATGGAGGTCGGCAAAAAATATTTTGAAGAGCTCATCGACAAGATGAAGGAAGAAAAGGGTGTGAAGCAGGACGTTGAACTGTCCGCTGCAGACCTGAAGGAACTGGCTGAACAGTTTAAGGCTGAGTACAAGTCCAAGATCGGAAAGGACTTCCCCTCCGATCCCAAGGAACAGCTCATGGGCGCTATTGAAGCCGTATTCCGTTCCTGGGATAACCCCCGTGCCAACGTTTACCGCCGCGACAACGATATTCCCTACTCCTGGGGTACCGCCGTTAACGTGCAGATGATGGCATTCGGTAACATGGGTGACGATTGCGGTACCGGTGTTGCCTTCACCCGTGACCCCGCCACCGGCGAAAAGGGTCTGATGGGCGAATTCCTTGTAAACGCACAGGGCGAAGACGTGG
>SVRH01000093.1 GCA_015064925.1 Oscillospiraceae bacterium
TCAATTGAAGCCGTATCCTTGCGTAAAAAGCGGAATGCGACGGCATTACTGATCCTGCGATTCTTTGATTCCGCATCGATCCCAACGGGCAGATCTGAAATCGCAACGGCAACAAGTCCATCGGTATGCGTAATACTAAAATGATACGGACAACCTAAAAAATACGGCTTGCCGCTCAGACTTTTTTTGATCGTAGACGTATGAATCTCTAAACCAAGCTCAAGGCGCATGGCATCCAGCAGCAAGTCATACGCCGCCTTGTGAAGGTCCACATTATCGCATACGCGTTTTGCATATACCGAAAGCACATCAAAACTCCTTTTTCCAAAGAATGATCTGAGGAGCAAGCAACGGCTCAATCACAGCAACAGCCGCCGCTGATAATAGCAGCGCGAGATAGACACCGTCAAATGTAGGAAAGAAGCGACGCAGTGCATAGGTCAGTACACCGCAAAGAAGTCCGTACAGTACACTTCCGTTGCGAGTAGCGGGACAGGTAGGAAAATAGGATAGCAGGAATACCGCAGTAAAAAACACGCCACCGGTAAACATTTGTGCCACTAAAAAATCGAGGCGATCGCCCGCCACGGGAAATGCATACGAAAGAATCGCCAGCGAGCCAAGCATCGCGATCGGTGCGTAAACACGGATCGTATCACGTACAATCAAATAGATCCCGCCCGCAGTGATCATCAAAACCGACACCTCTCCGATCAGTCCGCTATGTCTGCCAATCAGCATATCATAAATGCCATCGTCGGGGATCATACCGGAAAGCAGTGAGTCCAGCGGGGGAATCGGTCCCGACACTCCGATCAGACAATCAGCATTGGTTGCCTTGAACTGCGGAAACACAAAGATCATAAACACAGCTGCCAGCGCAATCGGATGAACGTAGCGGCGGAGATACTGTCCCAAATACGGAAGCTCAAACGGAAGAATAGCAATTGCCATCACCGTTACAATCACCCACAAGGGTGTGCCTGCGGGCATAAGAAATCCAACTAAAAAGCCATTGACAGCCGCGGAAAGCAATTTTCTGATATCAATAGTCCTTCGCAGAGCCAGCTGCATACAGAGCGAAAAAACGATCGCTACCGAAAAGCATCCCGCCAAAACTCGGTTGATATCGTATACTCCAAAGACGTAGATCGCCCAAAAATACACACCGAGCAGTGCAATCAGATAGTCGGTCGTCCAGGTTGCAGGCGAGCCAACAGCACACCAAATCCGATCCCGTTGCTTTTTCATTCTGCACCCTCCTTGCCTTCATCATCGATTGATCCGATCAGCTTTTCATCCCCTGCGTCGAAGGATTCCTCATTGGAGTTTGCTTCTGTAATCTGATCGAGCACACCGATCTCTTCAACTATGTCAGTTTCGACCTCGGAAGCATTCATCGCTTCGAAGTCTTCAGCTTCCGCAGCGGTGGTGATTGGGCATTCATTCGACGTATCAAACTCCATCCCCGAAAGATATGCACCGATCTTTTCAAAGGGCATCCGATAAGACGGACACACAGCACTGCAGGTACCGCATTGGATACAGGCTTCCACCTGATACCACGTCAATTTTCTCAGGCTTCTATCTGAAATGGCATCGAGAATCTTGTTTGGCATCAACCCAATGGGACAGTGAACATGGCATCGACCACAACCGATGCAATTGCGTTCCTGCGGTGACGAAATGCGCTCCGAATAGAAAATCGCTGTTGTTTGCTCATTCACGGCATCATCCTCAGCGCACACACGGCAACCGCAGCCGCCGCCAACGTATGCAACGCTCTGCTTTGGCACCTTCAGCCCATACAACTCGGGAATGAGTGAAATAGGAGTGCCGATCGGAACATTCACATTTTGATCCTGCACTGTCACTGTACGGATTGCCTGATGACGTCCATGCACGAGCAGATCGTAAATGGATATACAGTCATGCACCGAAAGAATCACAGCCCGTCTGGAGGACGGCTCAACAGTACAGCCGGTCAGTGCAGAAAACACAACCCTATCGTTTTCAGCAGGATACTTAGCTGCCATGCCGTAAATATCAATTAGATTCTTTTGGTCAAGCTTTGCACGGATGGAGCCCGCTTCGGTCTGCATATGCTCTGTCATAACAAGAATTGCCTTACCCAGTGACAGAGCGCGCATAACGATCTTGATGCCGCCAATCACCTTCTCCGGATACGCACGTAGTACCGCACGTCTGCAGGATACGCCCGGATTGGTTTCCGCAGCATTGATGATCAGCGTTTCGCCCTTTCCAATCAGTGGCTGCAGCATACGCCAAATGGGAACACCACCTTCGGAGATCAGTCCCGCAAGACGGATATGATCAACAATCTCATCCTTTTCAATGCCGCCGATATCACGGGCAAGCGGATACTGTAAAGGCGGCATACCCTCGTCGGAGGTAATATATATTCGGTTTTCAACCACTTTTTCGATAGTACCGCTGACTGCGCAGCACAAGACTGAGCCATCTGCATGTACGGCAATACAATCATCATGGGAAACCGAATCCCCTACCGATACACAGACCATAAAATCCTTTGGTGCTGTGTATATATAGTGCTTTCCATACTTGGCGGAAAAGATCTTAAGGGTACCGGGCACCGAGTCATCTACCCGAATACCACCGTTAAAACCAAGGGGCATACGCTTCCCTCCTTCACTCTTTTTAACCATTATACACGATTCTTTGCAAAAACGCAACCCGTTTTTAAAGGTTTTTACAGTCGGAAAAACGTGGTTTATATCCTATATTCGTGCATATAAAGGCATTTAAAATTTTTTTGAAAAATTTTAAAAAACCGCTTGACAAACAAGACCTAATATGCTATCATGTACAGGCGCTGAAGAGTGCATGGCGGAATAGCTCAGCTGGCTAGAGCAATCGGTTCATACCCGATAGGTCGTGGGTTCAAGTCCAACTTCCGCTACCATGACCGGCCCGTTGGTCAAGCGGTTAAGACACGGCCCTTTCACGGCTGTAACATGGGTTCGATTCCCGTACGGGTCACCAAAACAAAAAAGCATCTGCTTTGCAGATGCTTTTTTGTTTTGAAGAAGTAATACGAATCGAGCCTCGAGAATTTTGCGCAGCAAAATTACTCTTTGCAGTTCGCAACGCAAAACGCAGATCATTCGTGATCTGCGTTTTCTTTCACTATCATTTCAATTAGTTTACCTAAGACAGGTTCAAAACGAGCACCGTACCAATGGGTGGGATCGTTGGCCGTTTCGCGAATGCAGGCAACCGTGTAGTCTGCGGCGATTACCGCTGCGTCATATGCGTTCTTCCCTTTCACCAAAGCACCCACAAATGCGGATGCGTATATGTCACCGGTTCCGTGACAGCTGTTGACTTCCTTCTTGTGTTCATACAAACAAGATTTGCTGCCATCGGACACCAGCACGCCCGTCATTCCATCCTTGTAAGAAACACCGGTGAAAATAACATTCTTACAACCAAGCCGATGCAGCTTGTCAACAATTTCGTTGATGTAACCCTCATCATAGCTTTCACGGTATTCTGTATCGGTCAAAAGACATGCCTCGGTCAGATTAGGTATCACGTAATCGGCTTTTCCGCACAGCCCTTTCATTTCGTTGACAAACGCCATATTGAAGCCGGGATACAGCTTACCATTGTCCGCCATGGCAGGGTCCACGATCTTATAACAGCCATCTGCAGCGGTAAGCTTAAAAATATCTACCACGTACTCGATCTGCTTTGTGCTGCCAAGATAACCGGTATAGATCGCATCAAAGCAAATTCCCTCTTTTACCCAATGATCACAGATCGACGGCATATCCTCGGTCAGATCACGAAAGGTATAGCCTTTGAATCCGGCGGTATGTGTAGAAAGCACTGCCGAAGGAAGCACCGCGGTTTCAATGCCACAGGCGGATATAATGGGAAGCGCCACGGTCAGCGAACACTGACCAACGCAGGATATATCTTGTATCGTTAAAACTCTAGGGTATTTCATAGTAGCTCCCGAAATTTTTTTATTGATTATACATCGGCTTTGATACTATTAAAATAACCACAATTGCAGTTTTTTATATAACCAGTCATTGAATTTTAAAAGCGGTTCAAACGAACCGCTTTATCTGACTTTCAGTGGAAACCAAGTATCCAAATAGTGAACTGCCATTCCATACTTTTCCTTAGGCATACGGCTTTTGAGAATTTGGTACACTTCCTTCATCTCAAAATACATCCTATGCTTCCCCTCCTCCATAAATGACACATGATCTCCCTCAGAGGAGTGCGTCTCAATTCCGAGGATCACCTTGCAATCACCGGAAAGGCATACAGCGATCTCCGCTTCGGATACCGACAGTATATCTTTGGCGCTGTCGCGATAGGACATTAAGCATAGTGTATCGGCATTATTGCTCAAATGCTGCAGTAACGGAAGCTCCTTTCCGTTTTCATCATTTACTGTATAGTTATCAAACCAAAACGGAATATCCCATTCGATCCTTTCGCCACTTGCATGGATCACGTCCGAAACCTGCTTCACCATACTAGCATAATTCTGTAAAACCAGATCGCTTTCTGTGGAAAAGTCATCTCTTTGATGGGGCTCAACATCCAAGTGCAAGGAAAGCAATTTTGCATCCTCGGGAGCGTATGACTGATACTCCAAAAACTCATCGATAACCGCATTCTCGCCGTGATTATCCGGATCGATCCACCAGCAATCACCCGAAAGCAATGAAACTCCCATGCCGCGCGCTTGACAGATACGCACAATCTCCACCATGCGATCCATATCCATGTTCGGATAGCACAGATAGATCTCATTGATACGGTTCATCTGCAAGAAATCAAGATACTGATCTCTAAGCGCAGTGTCGAAAAAATGATTAACATTCCACCACCAGACCGCTAACGTACCGCCATCATTTTTTTCTCTGAAAATAAAGGATATTTCTTTGTTGACATCCTTTTCCCGATTCGTGTTCTGGGAGCTCTGATCCCGAGAGCCTTCTTCTGCACCATTGTCATCGGCAACAGAACCATCGATGATCGGCTTCTGTTCTACATCATCCAAGGGTCCCTTCTCTTGTCCATCTGCGCATGAGCCAAGCATCAAAGCAAATACGGGCAAAAGAAGCAGTAAAACAAGTCGGCGACAGTTATTCCTCATCGGCTTTTTTGTAGATACTTTTATATTCAAGCTTTTTTTCATTTTTCTTTTCTCCGCGATAGATCATGTAGATCGGTACGGGCGCGATCAGCAGATAAAGGACGATGAACGCGATCATTAGCATCATGGAGCCTGAGCTGTTCTTTTCAAAATTACCCGAACCGTACAGCATGATGAATCCGAAGGAAGCCGTATAGCACACAAAATGAAGCGCTGCGCGCATAAAGACGTTCATGTTCTTCAGATATAAGATTAGATTGGAAAGACAGATCGCTACCGAAAAAAGAAGCAGAATGGATGCTTTATCAAGCTTAATAGAATCAAAGCCCTCGATCATTGTCATGGTTGCAAAAGAAAGAACCGTAAACAGAAAGCACGACGGCAGGATCAATTTTCGGTATATAAAAGTCAAAACGTTTTTTGCGGATTTATTCATTATGGTAACCCCCCTATCGAGATGGACAGTAACAGTATAACAGTATTTAGCAACAATTGCAATACAGTTTCAAAAAAAAGTCAGGAACCTGGGGCTCCTGACTTTTTAATCAGATAGAAATAATACCAAATGCACTCAGCACGGAGGAAGCGAGAATGACCAGAATGCAAACAGGGGCAATATACTTGATCATTACGTTGAACATGGGCTTACTTTTGAATTTTCCGTTCAGTTCCACCTCATCGGTCACTACCCTAGGCTTGAGGATAAATCCGATCAGAATACAAGTTGCAAAAGCAACGATGGGCATCATCACACTATTGGAAATGAAATCAAAGAAGTCAAGCAGACTCATACCCAAAACCGTTACGCTGTCCCAGATTCCAAATCCAAGCGAGGAAGGAATACCGAGGATCAGACTGAATCCAAGCACCGCAACGCAACATGTCTTTCTGCCGATGTGGAACTTATCCATGATAATAGATACGATGGTCTCCATCAAGGAAATAGAGGAGGTCAGAGCCGCCAAAAATACCATCAGGAAGAAGATCGCACCAATTGCGGCGCCGCCGGGCATCTTTTCAAACACGGTCGGCAAAGTCTGGAACATAAGGGTAGGACCT
>SVRH01000094.1 GCA_015064925.1 Oscillospiraceae bacterium
TGTCCTTCCAACCACGGCATCACAGCAAGCATACAATTCGTTATACGGCAGTGCGGTTGCACCGTCTACATCCAGAGATATATCATCCGGATATGTTACGCTTGCCCCTGCCCCAAGCAGGATTCCCACTGCTTTTTTAGCCCATACGTAATCCGTATCCTTGGAAGGACACGGAATAACCGCAATATTTTTCATTCATTTTCTCCAAGTACAATCTTGTGAATTTCAAAGCGATCCGGCACCGAAGTGCTGATGCCATATACAAAGTGTGCTAAATATTCAATATTGCCGTCTCCGCCCGTAATGGGTGATACAGCAAGCTTTTTACAATATAAATCCTGTAGCTGCGCACTTGCTAAAACGTTAGCAATCACGCGCTCGTGCACTTTTTTATCCTTCACGATTCCGTTTTTGCCCACTGCTGCCTTGCCCGCCTCAAATTGAGGCTTGATCAGTGTGATCACATCCGCACCGTGTTTCAGAACAGATACCAGTGCCGGATACACACAGACTTGGGAAATGAAGGAAAGATCCATCACGGCAAGATCCACCGGTTCCCCGATTACTTCGATGCTAAGCTGCTTTGCATTGAAATTTTCAATGCAGACAACTCTATCGTCTTCACGCAAACGCGGATGTAGCTGTTCGCTACCGGAATCCACTGCAAACACCTTTTTGGCACCGTGCTGCAAAAGACAATCGGTAAATCCACCTGTGGAAGCACCAACGTCTATGGCGACAAGGCGGCTCGGATCATAGGAAAAGGCTTTCAGCGCCCCTTCCATTTTGAGTCCGCCTCTGCCAACGTAGCGCAATCCCACTCCCGTAAGCTTTACCTCATCGGTCTGTGCAACTTCATAAGCTGATTTCGTGACTGTTTTCCCATTGACCATTACCAGCCCCTGCTCCAAAAGCCCTTTTGCCTTTTGTCTGCTTTCTGAAAAGCCGTTTTTATAAAGATACAGATCCAGTCTCATTATTTTTTTCTGTTCAAAAGCATCATTGCATATTCTATGAGAAGGTCACTTCCGTCATAACCCTCAATCGCGCTGCAGGCAATATCAGTATAGTCCTTTGCCAGCTTCAAAGCGCCTGCCGCACCATAGAGAGTGGCAAAGGTGGTTTTGTTGTTTTCGGCATCGCTTCCTATGGGTTTCCCAAGTGTAGCGCGATCTCCCATCACGTCGAGAATGTCGTCGATGATTTGGAAGGCTCTTCCCACGTTTTTTGCATATCCCTCAGCGGCCCTCATTTCGCTTTCGCTTGCGTGAGCGGCGATGCATCCGAGCAGCGCAGCACAGCGCAAAAGTCCACCCGTTTTGCCGTCATTGATGGCATTTAAAATCTGTTCATCGGTTTGCTTATTTTCATACAGCAGATCTAGCATTTGACCGCCGATCATCCCACCGTTCCAACCGCTACATTCTGCAAGAAGCATCACGGCGCTGCATTTTTGCGCAGGTGTAGCAATCGGATCGGTGCTGATCACCGAGAATGCTAAAGTCAGCAGTGCATCGCCTGCCAGCAGTGCGGTTGCTTCGCCAAAAGCTGCGTGGCAGGAGGGCTTTCCGCGGCGGTAATCGTCATCATCCATACACGGAAGGTCATCATGCACCAATGAATAGCAGTGGATCATTTCCAAAGCACAGCCAAAACGCATGGCGATCCGATCATCTCCGCCGTATAGACGCGCAAACTGACGAACCAAAAACGGACGCACTCTCTTTCCCGCATCCAATGTGGCATAGCGCATTGCCTGCGTCAGGGGATTATTTGCATTTTCCTTTGGAAGAAGCTGTTGTAGCGCATCCTCTACCTCAGACGCATTTTTTTGCATTTGATATGCTAGCTCTTGTTTGGTCATGATTCCATACCTACCCATAATTATAGATATTATATTATACATTATTCGCCGCCAAATGTCAACCGCAAAGACGCATAATTATTCAAAAAAGGCATAGAAAGCGACGATGCCTTCCATGCCTTTTGGATATTACTGCTCGTTCTGTCCCGTGCTGATCTTCAGCACACGCAGCTTTGCGTTTTCCAGTTTTTCATTGCAAAAACGCACAAGCTTGACTCCCTCTTCAAATAGCTTAAGAGAATCATCAAGAGAGGCAGCGCCGCTATCCAGCTCCTTGGTGATCTGTTCCAGCCGCGCCATTGCTGCTTCAAAGCTCAGTTCCTGATCCATTATTCATTTCCCCCTTTATCAATTGAAACGATCTGTGCCGTCGCCCTGCCATCCGCAAAGCGTAGCGATAAAACATCGTCCTTTTCAATTCCTTTCACACCGGAGACAACTCTACCATGTGCATCAAATACGGCAGTATAACCGCGATTAAGCACCGAAAGAGGACTCAGCGCATCAAGACGTGCCCGAACTTGCGTCAATGCATTCATTTTTTGTTCCACAGTTTTTGTATAGATCTCACCGAGACGATCTTGCGTCTGTAATAGCAGCCGTTCCTTTTCGTTTACGTACTCCATAGGAGAAGACAGCATACGATGCTCGCCGCAATACCGAAGCCTATCCTGAAGTCGCTCACATTTTGTAAGGATCGCAGTGCTGATGCGCATGGAAAGACTGTCTATGGTCTGTGAAAGCACCGTTACGTCGGGAGCAACGATCTCAGCGGCGGCAGAGGGCGTGGGAGCGCGTCTGTCGGAAACAAAATCACAAATGGTAAAATCGGTTTCGTGTCCTACCGCAGACACAACTGGAATGGGACAGGCAGCGATGACGCGGGCCAATTGCTCATCATTGAATGCCATCAGATCCTCAAAGGATCCTCCACCCCGTCCAATGATCAAAACGTCTGCCTCTTTGGAATGAGAAGAAAACCACCGAACACCGTCAATGAGCGTACCGACTGCTTCGCTTCCCTGGACAGATGCAGGATAAAGAAGCACTCTACCCAGAGGATACCGCCGCTTTAACACGTTCAAAATATCCTGAAAGGCAGCTCCCGAGGCAGAGGTGATCACACCGATCGTGGAAGGCATGGTCGGAATCGGACGTTTACGCGCTTCATCGAACAGTCCTTCGGACTGCAGCTTTGTCTTAAGCTGTTCAAAGGCAAGATAGCGACCTCCCAGTCCGTCCGGCTCCATTGCATCGGCATACAGCTGATACTGTCCGTCTCTGGGAAAAACCGAAATGCGTCCTCTTGCAACGACTTTCATGCCATTTTCGGGTTGAAAATTCATTTTCATGGCAGAAGCGCGAAACATGACGCATTTCAATACCGCTTCCTCGTCCTTGAGTGAAAAATAAATATGTCCCGAAGCAAAGTGCACCTTTAGATTGGAGATCTCGCCCACGACCGTTATCGCAGAAAACAGCTTGCTGGCATCAAGTGTCATGCGCACAAGCTCATTGACCTGCGAAACCGTTAGCGGTGCTTTATTACTCATATTCGCACTCCTTTACAGCCTTTTCATAGCACATCAGTGCCACACCCGCTGCATTGTCGGCTGAATAAGCAGGCTCCGCAAAGCTTGCACCAAAACGCTTTTCAAAATCATTCCGAATGATCTGACAGCTCATCACGCCCCCGGCGTATACAATGGGAATATCGGGATAAGCATCTCTTAGATTCTCTGACATTTTACAAAGCGTTCTGCGCACGAATTCAATGGTATAAGCGGCAACGTCTGCAGGAGCGGCGCCTTTATCCATCATCTGCTTTGCCTTATTCTCAAGTCCCGAAAGATTGCATTCAAGACCGTTTACACAGATCTTATCGCGTCGGATCTCGCCGCCAAGGGCCAGTTTTTCAAGCGCTGCGCCGCAAGGAAAGGAAAGCCCCAGCATCACTCCGATACGGTCGATGGCCTGCCCTGCGGTCAGATCCACGGTGCCGCCGATCTTAGTGATGTTCATACCGGGTTCCACAAGAAGAATTTCCGTCGTACCGCCCGAAACGTGGAAGGCGGCAAAGGTCTTTTTAAGCAGCTCAGTCTTCTTGGCGGAATACAGTGCAGCCATCACGTGCCCTGCCTGATGAGAAAAACGGTGGGCAGGGACGCCGTGTGTTTTGGCGATGCCTCTTGCCAGTGCCTCGCCCGTTAAAAAGCAAGGCATATAGGAGCCATCGCAGTCACGTGGTGCGCCGGAATAACCGACTGCACACAACTTCGGCAGCGCGCCCAAACGTTCCATAGCGATAGGCAGATTCTTTACATGAGAAAAAACGGCGTCACTTTGTCTGACGCCCTTTTCTCCGTTATTTACAAAAACCGGGATCTTGATATTCTCGGTAACGATACCGTCGGTCACGACCGCGACCGAGGTGGTATAGTTACTGGTATCGATTCCCAATACCGTAATTGACATATCAGTTCTTCAGTCCTTCTTTGGTTGCAATGGTGTTCAGAATGCCGTTGATAAAGCCGGGGGCCTTTTCGTCCTCGTACTTCTTGGCAAGCTCCACCGCTTCATTGATGGAAATATTGAAAGGAATATCCTCTCTGTACAGCATCTCATATACCGAAAGACGCAGGATGGTGCGGGTGATCTTGGACATACGGGGAATAGACCAAGTACCCGAATGGGCAACGATCTTTTCGTCAATGCCGTCCTGATTTGCGATCACGCCGAGATAAACGTCCTTCATGTAGGCATCGTCTTCAAGCTCACGCATCTCCAGTGCCTGACCGTACTGCAGCTCGGGACTTTCATCCATCTGGAAATTGCGCTCATATAGCAGAGTGAATACCGTTTCTCTTGCTTCTCTTCTGTTCATAGTTGTCTCCAATACTTCGTAAACTGTCTTATTCTAACACCAATTTGTGCTTTTGTCAACGATAACTTTGTTTTTGCTTTTTACTTTCTTTCAGTTCTTTTTTAATGTGGGCAAAGGTATGTTCCTCCCCCTGATCGGCAAGCATCCTTAGCCAGCTTTCCAGCTTTTCTGCCGTTTTGGGATGCATCTTTTTGGCAGCATTCCCCTTGGTAAAATACAAAAGCGCCGCATTATCACGATAGTCTTTTCCCTTATAGATCTTGCTTGCCGCTACACGGTCGCAAAACATTTCCACAAGAAAACGGGTCGGCATCGGAACAGGCTCATACTGTCTTGTGGCAGGATTCAGATCCACCCAGTATTCAAAATGGTGTCGGTTTCTTCCTTTATGGTGCATCCATGCGGTGGAATAGCCGAACAGCTCCCGCTCCCGTTCGTTGGGACTGCGGTTGCCCTGATAGTATTTGGCTCCCGTAAAGAGCTCCGATGGCATATATTTGGAAAGATCGTGACGAAGCCCCTGCCAGCCGATCCCGCAACGAAAGCAGTGATAGATAACCTTATGGCGGTGCTTTGTAATGGTGCGTAAATGTTTAAAAAAGTGCATGATACCCTCAGATCTGATGATTTTCAAGCATATTTCCCGCAAGATCAAAGCGCGACAGCGTCATTGCATCGCTATCAAGCAGCAGGAAGCCGCGTTCAGAGCCACATTTCGGGATGGAAACCGAGCCGGGATTGGCATAGAACACGCCCTCTTTCTCAGTAAACGTGGGAACGTGCGTGTGTCCCGAAAGGAAAAGCGAGCCTTTTGGAAGCTTCGGTGCGTTTTCCGGCGTGATCGCATGACCATGGGTCAGAAAGAGCGTTCTGTCGCCGATGATCACCTGAGAATAGGGCGCCATGATGGGAAATTCCATCACCATCTGATCCACCTCGCTGTCGCAGTTGCCGCGTACACAAAGAATTTTTTCGGACATACCGTTTAACATGGCAGTCACTTCTTTGGGCGCATAGCTGCCGGGAAGATCGTTACGGGCACCGTGATACAAAAGATCTCCGAGCAGAAGCAGCTTATCGCAGCTCTTCTCTTCAAACTGTGCAAGCAATTGTTTTGTAAAATGCGCACTTCCGTGCAGATCCGAGGCGATCATGAATTTCATACAGCTTTTCTCCAGTATAAATTTATCAATTATAGTTTTAAAAACTACCACACTATTATATCAAAGTTTTCTTTTCATGTCAAGAATATTCCATAGAAAGATGGTGTCAAGTTATTCTTGGGATTTCAAAAATTTCTGCCACACTCGACATTTTAACGAAAACTCCCGATTTTGTGTCAACTTACTACTTTTGCCTTGCCATATGCTTTCATTA
>SVRH01000095.1 GCA_015064925.1 Oscillospiraceae bacterium
AACCTTACCGTCGGCGGTGGGAGTGACGCTTGCCTGAATTTCGGCGGGCAGCTCCAATTCGGGGAAGGTGGCGGAGCCGTCGTAGCCGTTACCAAAGCTATCGGATTCGTAGGAGAACTGAGTTGCCACCAGCTGCATGGCAAAGCCATCGCCGATGCTCTCGTTCTGATATTCGTTGCCTGCGCTTTCCTGCATCTTCATGGCAACCGCCACGATGATCTCGCCCGAATCGTAGCTTGCGTGCTGCTCGCCCTTGGGCAGCAGAACGCCGTCGGTGGAGCGATGGGTGATGAGTGCATCGCGCAGTGTGGACACGGGGGTCAAAGCGGTCAGCGCGTCTCTGCCCTGCAGATTGGCTGTGGGCTTTTCAAGATAGTACAGGTCGATGACCTCCGCCAGCTTGCCCACCACTCCCTCGGGAATGATGCTCATGCGGTAGCGCAGAGCAAGGCTGCCTGCGTTGACGATCTTGATGTAGCGGACCTCGGTGTAGCCGGGCTCCCAGTTGTCGTAATTAAATACGGCAGTATTCGAAGCGTCCTTCCAGTTGCCGCTTTCCAGGTCGTCGGTGTAGTACATCTCCACGTCAAGGTTGCCCGCGGTGATGATGTTGCTACTACTCGACACGCTGTCGGTGAACTACGCGTAGGTGGTGCCCATCAGCATGGTGACCGAAAGAAGAAGTGAGATTACGCTGTAAAGTAGTGCGCGTTTTTGATGTTTCATGGTCTTCTCCTTAGTATGTAAATCTGAATATACGGTAAACGAGGGGCAGGAACGGGTCGTGCCCTTCGGTTACCGCCCAACCCACGGGAGTGGGTTGGGGGTAGGGGAAAATAGTTCAGAAATTATCCGACAACAGTAACCAGTGCAGTATCCTCTGCGTACTTGATCTGATATTTGCCATTAAATGCAGAGTCAACAGTGTTGGTGCCCTCGAAGGTTACCTTTGCGGTATGTGCACCATTGGGGTCAATGCTCACTGCTGCAACATCGATACCATCCCAAGTCTTCGCTCCGGTGGTAGCGATGAAAGTGCAGTCCTTAACCGTCACTTCGGTAGCGACAGTGTTGTGAACAAGGATTGCCTTGCCGACGCCTTTCTCATCTTCAAAGGTACAACCGTCAAAGACAACCTTTACACCGCCCCAAGTCCAAACATAATTGTTCTTCAGGTTGAAGTGGCAGTCATTGAAGGTGTGAGAGCCTGCGCCAAGGGTGTAGGTGCCTACAAAGTTGCAGTTGTTATACACGATTGCTGTAGATCTTGCAAATCCGCGGTAAGTACCGCTGGTGGTCTTGATGGTCACGCCGTTGAAAGTAACGGTGGAGCCTTCCAAGCTGTAGTTCATACCATCTTCGCCCTGATTTACGTGCTCAATAACAGCGTTCTTGGAACCGCTGATGGTGAGAGTCTTGCCCTTTGCTGCATCAGGCAGATGGTAGATGCCGTCTGCCAGATCAATAGAGGTCACACCATTTTCAATAGCTTCCTTCAGTTCTGTATCATTGGTAACCTTCAGAGAGGGGAAGGTGTAGGAGTACTTACCGATGGTGATGTACTCGCCGGTTTCTACGTTCTTATCTCCTACGCCGGTAGAAGGATCGGCAGTGGTTTCGTAGATACGCAGTTCAACAGTCAGAGTGGTGCCTGCATTTTCGCCTGTGAGGTCAGCAGCGCCGCACAGGAAGCCGATGCCATCGTTACCAAACTGGCAAAGTTCTTCATAGTTTACAGAGATAGCGCCGTTGCCCATACCCTGAACCAGACGGATTTCGGTGCCTGCCTTAATGGTTGCCGAGCTTGTCAAAGCAACCCAGTTATCGTTATTGTATTGACACCATTCATTATAATAACCGGCAAGAGCCATAGACTCTGCAGGAACGTCCTTGTCTGCCTTTACAACAAAGTCGGCGTGCCAGTAGCGGTAGCCGCTCTTCTTAGCCTCTTCATAAGAATCGGTAGGCTTGAAGCTATACTTCACATCAAGCTCGATTTCTTCAACGGTGCCGCCAATCCGGCAGTTGCATTAACAGGGCCTGCGCCAAGGAGATCTACGTCAGCTACGGGAATAAACGCTTCGCCGTCATAGTATTCATCGAAGCTATCCTCTTCGAAGGCATACTGAGTAGCAAACAGGTTGATACCCAGATGGATCTCGGGAGCGGTAGTGCCGGTCTTGTAGTTGGCTTCGTTGCCAACGGTCTCGGGCATGTAAACTACCAGAGCTACGTACTCTTCGGAAACACCGCCGGTAGCGGGGATGTTGTTGGCAGCGTACAGAGCGCCAACCTTCGCATAGCCGTTGGAGATCTTAATGGTTTCTGTGGTGTCCTTCATAGCAGCTGCACGGTCAGCAAATGCGTTGGTCTCACCGTTCACTTTGAATGCATCATAGAAGATGTAATCGGACAGCTTGAAGGCTTCGCCGGCAACGTTGGTGCCTTCGATTTCCTTAGCGATGTTAACGCCAAGGTTGTACTTCAGCGCCAGAGAGCCTACGTTAGAGACCTTCAGGTATACCACTTCGGTGTGGCCGGGTTCCCACAACTGGTTGGAGAACACGTTGGTGTCTTTGCCAACAGTAACCCACTTGCCATCCTTGAGATACTCAAGTTCGACGTCCAGGTTACCGGACTTGATGATGTTGTTCGTCGAGCTCACAGAGTCGGTGAACCACGCGTAGGTCGTACCCATCAGCATGGTTACGCAAAGAAGCATGCTGAGGACACTAAACAACAGGGCGCGCTTTGTTGTTCTTTTGTTTGTCATCGTTCTTTCCTCCTATTTTTATTATTTTTTTAGGGTTGACAAACTTGCCGCATATCACGGCAATCAAAGAGCACGAGCAAGCGGATCATGCCCTTTGATTGCCTCCCAACCCAAGAGCGGGTTGGGAAAGCATACGGAAAATTATGTATTTTCGCCGGGTTCTTCAGCCGCAGGTGCTTCGGGAGCCTCGGGAGCGGCAGGTGCTTCGGGTGTGGCAGGTGCTTCGGGTGTGGCAGGTGCTTCGGGTGCCTCGGGTGCTTCGGGAGCGGTAGGTGCTTCGGGTGCGGCAGGAGCCGTGCCGTTTGCCTGCATCTGCGCCTTCAGAGCCATCAGCTCTGCCATCATCTTCTGCGCCTCTTCCTTATCCTTGGCGATCTGATCCTTTTCTGCCTGCATTTCCTGCATCTGCTCCTGCTTGTAGCGGCGGAACAGACGGATGGTGTTGATACCCTGCGAGAGGATCAGCAGCATGAAGGGGATGAGAATGCAAACGATATAACCGGGAGTGGTCTTGAGGAACAGGAAGAAGGAGCCGAGCTTGGGAACTCTGATCTCATACTTACCCAGCACGAAGGGATATTCCACAAGGGTGGTATCCGCCCACACCGAGTCTCTTTCGTCGTACACGCCGTCGCCGTTGGTGTCAAGGTCCTTGACGTCGATCACGCCGTCCTTGTTGCTGTCGGGGGCGTTGGTGGTACCGTAAGTACGGAACTTTTTAGCGGGGTTGCCGTCGGCATCGGGCTCGATCACGATCTCCAAAATTTTGTGCGTGATGATCTCGCCGTAGCTGTCGTCATTTTGGGAAACGAAGGTGATGACGTCGCCCACCTGCAGCTTGGAGGGGTTGAGCTCCTTGGTCAGGATCACGTCGCCCGCATCAAAGTCGGTCTTCGCCATGGAGTCGGTCTTGACTACGAAGAATTTATAGCCGAAGAGGTTTCTATCGTTCTTATCAAAGGTATTCACCGACACAAGGGTGAAGATCATCATCACTACCGCGAAGATCACGATCATGATGAGCAAAACGTTTTTGACTATGTTAAATGCTTTTTTCATTCGGTACCTCACTTACGATCATTTGAACAGTCGATACGGATTGTTTTTGGTCTGCACGGCATCGGCACACAGGTCGAACGCCATGATCTGATTCTGACCCTCATTGCCGGAGGTGGGGGGGTAGTAGAAGCGTGCGGTCAGCACTCGCTTTTCTCCGATCTCCAGCGCACGCTCGGCACCGGTCACGTCCACGCCGTCCAGCTCCTTGGCTGTTCCCGACCAAAGCTCAGTCTCACCGTCAAGGAAGGTGATCTGAATGATATCGGCAAGTCCGCCCGAAACGTTCTTGAAATACAGCTTATAATAAACGCTCCAGGTACTGTTGTTTTCAATAAAGAATTCCTTTTCAACGGTCATGCCCGGCTCGAAGAGGTATTCATCCTCCTCGATGATCCGCTTGCCGTCGTTCAAGTTGATCTTGACCGAGCCGGTGCTGAATATGTTGTATTCAACCGATACGGTGGCGTACACCAGCGCGAAGGTGGTTACGCACAGACTGGCTACCAGTATGCATATTACCACAATGCCGCCCGTGAGCCGCTTGGCAGTTTTCGATGTTTCCATGTTTTATCTCCAGTTTTGCGAAATGATCTTACAGCGTGCGGCGCTTCTTCTTCAGAATGATCAGTACCACTGCCGCCGCGATGGCAGTGCCCGCCCACAGATAGGTGTTGAAGCCGTCGCCCGACTGCGCAGGAGGCTTCAGGTTACCGGTCTCCTCCACCCACCAGCGGAAGTCCGCGATGAGGGATTTGTTCATATATTCGTTGCCTGTGCTGGTCTCCAGATACACCGTGATCTTGTAGTACAGCTCGGCAGTGGTGGTCTCACCAGACTCGGGCAGCTGATAGCTGACCGCTGTGGGCATATTCTTGAAGGTTCCGTTGTACAGAGTCTTTCCCGTGTTCATCAGGACGACCTTGCATTTCAGCGCCTCTGCCAGCTTTTCATAGCCCGGACGGGTGTCGGCACGGAAGCGCATGGTGATCACATCCGAATAGGACACCTTGACGCAGTAGTACTGCGTGACGGTATCGCCGGGGAACATATTGCTGACCTTGAAGGGAATATTGTCGCCGGGGTTCTTGTTGTGCAGCTGCAGCGCCAGCGCGGTGACGTCCTCTTCGGTCTTGTCCTCCTCGCCCTCGGTGCCTTCGGTCGCATCCTCACCCTCGGTGCCTTCACCGACAGGGGGCTCGGTGCCCTCCTGCTTTTCGGTGGGTTCGGCAGGTGCGTTGGGATCGCTCGCCGCTACGTCACCCTGATTCTGCGGAGGGATCACATCGGTTCCCTCATCGGGTGCCTTTTCATCGGGCTGTTCTCCACTCGGCGCTTCCTTGTCGGACTCCTCCTGCCCGGAGGGATCCTCAGACGTATCACCGCTTCCCGAGGCGGAATCTTCGTTCGTTTCCTCATCCTCCTCCGGTGTGTTGATCACGTGGTCGGGGATGGTCACGTTATAGTGCTTCTTTTGATTGAAGTGATTGTAGATCAGCGTGGCTGCCAAGGCAATGATGCTGGACACCAGTAGGATCGACAGCACGATGATGGTTATCTTCATTATTTTCGCTTTTTTCAAATCGGATCGGCTCCTCTCTTTGACGCATCGCATAACGAGATGCAATTGATAATCTATATATTGAGGGATAATTAGAGCATTTTACACTTTATTCTATCACTTTACAAAAAAAAATGCAATACCTCATATAAGATTTTCTGAAAAATTATTTACACACATCGACAAATCGCTGCCCAAACATACAAAATACTCCCTTGACGGAAGATTATTCCATCAAGGGAGTGACTGCTATTGCAGGCGGAAATCCTGATCGCCGAGAATCGCGTTCAGCTCCTCCTTTGTCTGCGCCTCGTCATAGGTGGTGCAGCGCACGTGCAAAATATCGCTTGCGTGCATCGCCTTTACGGCATGCTTGTCCCTGCTATGCACGGGAACGGTGTGGCTATGTGCCAGCACGAACAGTCCATTTGGCCAGAATACGTCACGCACGTGCTTACCCACCGCAAACGCGCCGTTGCGCACCGTGAGATAGCGGTCGAGCACCGTCGGCGATTTGCCCTCATTGAGCTCCTCCACGCGGTTGTCAAGCACGCGGTCGTTGATGGACTCCGCCCCGAAGATCTCGGTGATGATGAAGGAAACACCCGCCACCATGATCACGTAGATGATGTTATCGTAGCAGGATAGCGCCTCCACCGCAAATACGATGGCGGTCAGAGGCATCTTCATCATGCCCGCAATGCAAGCAACGATGCCCAGCACCAGAA
>SVRH01000007.1 GCA_015064925.1 Oscillospiraceae bacterium
AATGCGGAATAGGTGGTTCCGTCTGTGGAAACGAAGACCTTAGCGCCGTAAGCATCCGAAACGGGGTACAGAACGATCTTATTGACTTCCTTTTCTTCGCCAAGATCAATAATCACATCATTTTTGTTGCCCCTGATGAAGCTGTAAGAGGTGTAGCTTCCGTCCTGCGTGTTGTTGTATACCGCGTTGGAGATGGAAGCGGTAGCGGTAAGGCGGGTGGTACCATCCTCACCGTAGATCTCCAGCTCGCTGACCGAAACGTAACCGTCGGGGCGCTGGCTGTCCATCCATACCACGCGCACGTAGCGATAGCTTGCATTGATGTTGGTTACGATGAACTGGTTGCAAGGGGAGGTGGTGGTTATCTCATTGATTTCCTTGGTGGCGATGGTAGTCCAGGTTTGGCCGTCCACGGAAGCGATGAGCTTGAATGCGGAGTTCTTTTCGGCAAGCGCTACGATGATCTTGGAGATTTTCTGTGCACTGCCCAGATCTGCCTGACACCAGCCGTTTGCCGCATTGAAGGTGAGGGGATCGGAAACCTTGTTGCCGTCGGTGAGCTTGTCGGTGGCAACGCCGCCCGCAGTAACGGTGGTGTTTTCATCAACAACGCTATCCATGGGAGTATCGGGAGCGTATACGATCTCGTGACCGAATACGTCCATTTCATAGGTGGTGAAGTATCCGTACTGGCACTCGGTACCTACTACCTTGATGTAGCGGTAGTTGCCGGAGAGAGTCAGGGTAAAGCCTTCAGCGGCAACGTAGGAGGTTGCCTTTTCATTTGCCGCCAGCTTGGTCCAGGTTTCACCGTCGGTGGAACCGTAGATCTCAAAGAGGTAATTACCGTTGAGGGCGTAGATGACAGCCTTGGTAACGGTGTAGGCCTTCTGCAGGTCGATGAGCGCATAGCACTTGTCACCCTCTGCGATCAGAGTGTAGCTGCCGGAGGTGTTATTGTCCTTCAGACCGTTTGCGGCAGAGCCGTTGCCGAGAGTAATGGTGGTCTCTGCCTTGGCGGTCAGTTCTTCCTCGGCGGGGGTGTCGGGTTCGGGATCGGGTTCGGGATCGGGTTCGGGATCGGGAGTCTCGGTTACCTCATGTCCGAATACGTCCATTTCATAGGTGGTGAAGTATCCGTACTGGCATTCGGTACCCACTACCTTGATGTAGCGGTAGTTGCCGGAGAGAGTCAAAGTGAAGCCGTCTGCTGCATTGTAGGAGGCAGATTTTACATTTGCTGCCAGCTTGGTCCAGGTTTCACCGTCGGTGGAGCCGTAGATCTCGAAGAGATAATTTCCGTTGAGTGCGTAGATGACAGCCTTGGTAACGGTGTAGGTCTTCTGCAGATCGATGAGTGCATAACACTTGTCACCCTCTGCGATCAGAGTGTAGCTACCGGAGGTTGCATCGTCTTTCAAGCCGTTTGCGGCGGAGCCGTTGCCAAGGGTAATGGTGACTTCTTCCTTGTCGGTCAGCTCTTCCTCGGTGGGAGTGTCAGGTTCGGGATCGGGCTCGGGATCGGGCTCGGGATCGGGTTCGGGATCGGGTTCGGGTTCGGGTTCGGGATCTGTCGTTTCGGTAACGGCAAATACCTCCAACTCGTATGCGCTGAACGTGTCATCCACGAACGCGGTGGGAATGATGCGAATATAACGGAAGGTGGCATCTCCGTAGAGGATGTATCCTACTTCGGAATCATACAGATCGGTTACGGTGTTGGCGCCGAAGGAGGTGTAGTTGGAACCGTTTTCGGAAACTTCGATACGGAAGCCGTGACGGTAATCGGTGGTGTAGAGAACGATCTTGCGAACGTCATGGGAGGCACCGAGATCCACGGTGATAGTGTCGGTGGAACCCTTAATGAAGCTGTAGGAGGTGTAGCTTCCGTCCTGTGTGCCGTTGTAAACTGCATTGGAGATGGAAGCGGTTGCGGTAAGGCGGGTTTCGCCGTCTTCACCGAAGATCTCCAGCTCACTGACCGAAACGTAGCCGTCGCCGCGTTCGCTTGCCAGCCACTGTACGCGCACGTAGCGGTAGCTTGCGTTGATACCGGTCACGATGAACTGATTGCGGGGAGTGGTAGTGGTGATTTCGTTGACTGCCTTGGTGGCGATGGTGGTCCAAGTGATGCCATCGGTGGAAGCGATGAGCTTGAATGCGGAGTTTACTTCAGCCAGATTGACGATGATCTTGGAGATGGTCTTCGCGCTGCCAAGATCTGCCTGACACCAACCGCCACTGCTTTGGGTCATGGTCATGGGATCGGAGACCTTGTTGCCGTCGGTGAGCTTGTCGGTGGTGGAGCTGTCTGTCAGGGTAGCGCTCATGTCGGGCGTTACGACGTTTTCAACGGTTGCTCCGCCGAGGATGGCTTCTTCGTCGGGAGTGCCGTAAACCGATACCTCGTTGACCACGTATGCGGAGGAGCCGTTGTGGTAGGTTCCGTAAATACGCACGTATTTTGCTGTGATGGGCTCAAAGGTGATGGTGTTGCCGTCTTCATAGGACTGCTTGTGGTTGTTCTTTTCGCCAACCATGGTCCACTGGTCGATGGGCAGGGTGTTGTCTTCGGTCACGTATGCTTCCCAGTTGTAAAGTAGGTTGCCGATGTAGTTGACTACGTTGATCTTGTTCACCTTGTAATAGGTGTTCAGGTCGATTTCCACGTAGCAGTTAGCGCCGTCCCAGTTGCCAAGGGAAACGTAAGCGGCTGTCTTGCCGTCGGTGGCACCGGGAATAGAGGTGCCTGCACCGTTTTTGGCGGGTTTTCCTATCGAAACGTTGATATCGGCAGAGGTGATACCGTTGCCTTCGGTGGGCAGGGGCGCGGGCGTGGGAAGAGTCGCGGGATCGCCGCCCTCCAGAACGCACTCGCAGAACTGCTCCACGAAGGGATACAGAATGTCGTAGCCGCGGTCATTGGGATGGATGTAGTCGCCCATTGCGTAGCGGGTGGTGCCCTTCATGCGCGCGTTGAGCTCTTCATTATTATACATATCCAGATAAGGGATACCCCACTTATCACAGATCTTTTTTGCTTCGTTGAAGTATTCGCTCATATCGGAAAGACGTCCGATGGTAGAGCCGGGGAGCTGGAAGCTGATCAGATAACCCTTTGCGGCATCGGGGTAATAGGTCTTGGCATACCAGAACAGGTATTCCAGACCGCCTGCAAAGGTGGCTTGGTCAAAGGTGGTCTCGTCGAAATTGTCGATGGCGGTCATCTTGCCCACAGCGGTGCTGTCCCAAGCGTCGTTGACGCCGCCGTGCATGATCACAAGATCAAAGGTGCGGTTCTTCATGGCTTTGAGCTGATTGAGCACGGTGTTGGAGCCGCGGCAGGTGGAGATAGAGGCGCCGGAAAGACCCTTATTGACAAAGTACATATTGTTGGCAACGCCGATGCGTCCGGGCCATCCTGCGATCATTCTGGTTTCTGCGATGTTAACTTCGCAAATGGCTTCGGTGATGGAGTCGCCTACGAACAGTACAGACTTTTCCGCAAGAGGGCTCTCGGGGTCACCCACGGGATAGTGGGCGGTGTTGATGGGACCGTCCTGCAGGAATGCTTCCTGAGTGCTCTTGAAAGCACCTTCTGCGCTCTTACCGGAGTACTTTAACTCGCCTGAGGTATTGTAAACCTTGATTTCCAGGGTGTATGCGTGGTCTTTTACCACTTCAACGCCCTTTTCAGCAAGTGCCAGACGGATAAAGGTGGTGCTGTACAGCTCTGCGGCGGGCAGATTGATGGGATAGTATACGGTCTTGGTGGTATCTGCAGTTTCGTCGGTGACGGTAACGTACATCTTGTATTTGCCGTTCTTCAGGCGGGTGTACAGAGTATCGTTGCACTCGCTTGCCGACATACCCACGATAAAGTAGGTTCTTGTGGGAGTGCCCCAGTTTTCAATCTTGCCGTACCAAGCACCGAGGGTAAGCGTTGCGGTGCCTTCGGGTTCGGCCATCTCTACCGCAGGATCCACAGGATCCATGCCACAGGTAAAGCCGGAAACGGCGGAGCTTTGGTAGATTACCTCTCCACCGCTGTAAATTTTAGCGGAAACGGTATAGTTTGTGCCCTTGACGGGAACGAATTTGTTCTCGCCCACGCCGTTGCAGGTTTCAAATCTGTAGAGATTGTCACCGGGAAGGGTGGTGGCGGGGTTCATCTTGATGGTTTTGGAGCTGCTGCCACTCGAGATGGTCAGCTCCCACTGTGCATCGGCGGGAAGGACAAGGGCGTTGCCTTCTGCGTCGGTAGCTTCGATGAGAAGCTGGGTGGTGGAATCATAGTCGCCCACCAGGTTGGGGCTGTTTACCCAGTTTTCCCAGGCACCGTAGCGCGAGGGCTTAATGAGCATGGTCTGACCTTCTGCAAAGCTGATGGTCGAAAACATGGACAGTGCCGAGAAGATCATCAGAAGGCTGAGAGTCAGCGAGACGATTCGTTTCATACGAAAAACCTCTTTTCATAAGTATTTGATATACGAATATATCCTATTTAGTATGATACACTTTTGCACGGCGTTTGTCAATACAAATGTATACAATTTTATCCTGTTAGCTTTTTAACGATCGATCTGCAAAAAAATTTCAAAAATCATAATGAACCCTATTGACAATCACGCGACCATGTGATATAATCATGGTACAGTAAGAAACAGGAGGTGAAGGGAATGCCAAAAACCTATCCGGGGATGACCGTAGAATGTACAGGGCTGGAAAAGGGAAGCACACGCACTCTGTTTGACGGTGTGTTTGCCGCGGGCGGGATCACGCTCTCGCAGGTCTCGGTCATGACGGGGCTGGAGCCCTATCAGATCCAAAACTGGGTCAAACGCGGATTTGTGACCTCCCCCGTCAAACGGCTGTATTCCAAAAAGCAGTTTGCCAGGATCGTGATCATCAATATGCTCAGAGAATCCCTGCAGATCGAAAAGATCTGTGAGCTTGTGAAGATCATTGCGGGGCGTCCGGGGGATGAAAGCGACGATTTGATCAGCGACGATGAATTGTATCACCGCTACGTGGATATGCTGGCAGAGGAGAACGTGAATCCGCTGGATGAAAGCTCGGTCAGAAACGCTGCCCTTGCGGCGGCAGAGCTTTGCGAGGAGCGGCTCCCGAATTCAAAGGGAAAGCTGGCGCATATATTTGAAGTGATGATATATGCCCATGCGGCGGCAGAGCTTCGCAAGAAGTCGGATGAAGCTTTCGCGGTTTTACAGTAACAGTAATAAGAAAGGACAATAGATATGTTTATAGTTGATTGGTGGAATTCCATGAGTTTGATTTCGCAGATCTTTGCGGTGATTGCCATTCCCGCAACGCTTCTGCTTCTGATCCAGACCGTGATGCTGTTTCTCGGCATCGGCGACGACGCAGACGGCGGAGCAGACGATCTTGCCGATGGCGTGGCAGACGATCTTCCCGATGAAGCGGACGGCGTGTTCGGTGATCAGACCGATGCAGATACGGCAGATCTTGCAGGGCTGGAGGGGCTTCGCATTCTGACCCTGCGCGGCATCATCGCGTTCCTTGTGGTGTTCGGTTGGGTCGGTGTGGCAATGGACGGCGCGGGCATCGCGCTCTTCGTGACCCTTCCCGTGGCAGCCGTTTGCGGCTTTGCCATGATGGTGGTGCTGGCACTGCTGATGCGGGCGGTGATGAAGCTGCGAAACAGCGGCAATGCCGATAACCGCAATGCCATCGGCGTTTCGGGCAAGGTGTATCTGACCGTTCCCGCTGCCCGCGGCGGAAGCGGCAAAGTGCATTTGATGTTGCAAGGCTCTTTTGTGGAAGAGACGCCGTGACCGACAGTCCCGAAGCCATTCCAACGGGTAGCGAAATCGTGGTCATTGGCCTTAGCGGTCAGACCGACCTTGTGGTACGTAAGAAATAAAAATCTATATATATTAAATGGAGGAAAACTTTATGAGCAGCAGTGTAATTATTTTGGTAGGAGCCATCGTTCTGATCCTGGTGTCCTTTATTGCGTGGGTATGCTCGCGCTACAAGAAGTGTCCCGCAGATAAGATCATGGTCATCCACGGTTCCATCGGTAAGAATAAGGACGGCACCAACCGCTCGGCGAAGTGCATCCACGGCGGTGCGGAATTCGTCATTCCCGTGTTCCAGTCCTATTCCTTCCTGGATCTGACTCCCATTTCCATTCAGGTGGATCTGAAAAACGCCCTGACAAGACAGAATATCCGTATTGACGTTCCCTCCCGTTTCACCGTCGGTATTTCCACCGAGCCCGGTGTCATGCAGAATGCGGCAGAGCGTCTGGGCGGTCTGGCACTGTCCGAAATTCAGGAGCTGTCCCGTGATATCATCTTCGGTCAGCTGCGTCTGATCATCGCCACCATGGATATCGAAGAGATCAACACAGACCGTGACAAGTTCCTGGCGGCGGTCAGCAGCAACGTGGAAAGTGAACTAAGAAAGATCGGTCTGCGTCTGATCAACGCGAACATCACCGACATCACCGATGAATCGGGCTATATCGCAGCCCTTGGTAAGGAAGCCGCCGCAAAGGCGATAAACGACGCCAAGAAGAGCGTGGCAGAGCAGGAAAGAGACGGCTCGATCGGTGAAGCCAACGCCACCATGGAGCAGCGTATCAAGGTGTCCGAAGCCAACTCCGTGGCAATTCAGGGTGAAAACGAAGCCAAGATGAAGATCGCCATGTCCGAAGCGGCGCTGCGTGAAAAGGAAGCGGAGGCTGAAAAGATCGCCACCACCGCAGCCAAGGTGCAGGCGGCAAAGGCGCTGGAGGAATCCTACGCGGCTGAAAAGGCTGCCGAAGAGGCAAGACGCACCAAGGAACAGGCAACGCTGGAGGCGGACATCATCGTCCGTGCCGAGGCGCGCAAGAAGGAAATGGAACTGGAAGCCGAGGCAGAGGCAGAGCAGATGCGCAGAAAAGCAAAGGGTGAAGCCGATGCGATCTACGCCAAGATGGAAGCCGAGGCCCGCGGTATGGAAGAGATCCTTCGCAAGCAGGCAGCCGGTTTTGCAGAGATCGTGAAGTCGGCAGGCGGCGACGCAGACGCGGCTCTGAAACTGCTGATCGCAGATAAGCTGGAGGATCTGATGCGCGTGCAGGTGGATGCCATCAAGAACATCAAGATCGACAAGGTAACCGTTTGGGATGGCGGTCAAAACGGCGAGGGCAAGACCTCTACCGCAAACTTTATTTCGGGCATGATGAAGTCGGTGCCTCCGCTTGACGAAATGTTCGCCATGGCAGGCATGCAGTTGCCCGGTTTCCTTGGCAAGAAGGCAGAGGAAGCACCCGCGACGGAAGCGAAGGCGGAAGTGATTTCCGAGTAATATAAACACAACGCAGCGGCATCAAGCCGATGCCGCTGCGTTGCCCTTTCGTGTATACCACAATTATTTAAAGTTTTTGATCCAAACTTTTTTCAAAAAGTTTGGCATAGCTTGAGGCGGAGCCTCAAGGATGAAAGGAACCCAAAATGAAAGATCGAAGTCTCCCAAAAGATCTGAAAAAGCATATAAAAACCTATATTTTTAAAAAAATTGCCCTCTTTGTTTTGATGGAGGCGGCACTGGTTTCTGTTCTTCTTCTGTGGGGGGACACGCTGCTTGGCAACAGTACGGGAATTGTTCTGTATGTGCTGTGGGCACTTTTGCTCCTTGTTCCGTTTTTTGTGACTAAATTTCCCTTTTGCTTGCTTGACAAAACATACTTTGGTGTGATAGAACAGGTACAGATGAAAACCTCCGTTGAAAACGAGCGCCCCTTTAAGCCCACACTGGAGGGTCATTACACGGCGGTAACGGCAGTGATCACTGTGAAGGAAGAGGGAAGTGAAAAGCGCCATAACGTCAAAGTGAAAATCAAGGGCTCTGCCACAGAGAAAAACAGTATGTTTGACACCTATGCCGACCGCAGCGGCGATAGCTTTGTAAACAGTGCCGAGGCTACATATAAGGTTGGCGCACGGGTATTCCATCTGTTTGGCGCAAAGCATGTGGTGATCCTGCCGGGCGAAAACTCGCAGAGTGTGTGCTGTGCCGTGTGCGGCGAAGCCAATGCAACAAAAGATAATGCTTGCCGCAAATGCAGACATACGCTTATAAAATAATGAGAGAAAATGATGAAAACCGACGAAAGAGAAGTTTTGACAAGAGAAAAAATTGAAAACAGATTGTTGGCAGCGATCAAATTCAGCATCGGGATCAACAGTGCGGTTAGCGTGCTGTTTGTGGGAGCATTTGCTCTTCTTGGATATGGCATCACTCAGGTGTCTTTGCCGTATCAAATAGTGTACGTTGTTGCCATGGCGTACTTGACATTTTTGTTTGTCTATTTTTGGTACAATCTGATAAAGACCCTTATCTTGTATCGCAAAAGAAAATACACCGTTGCAGAGGATCGCGTGATTCGTATCGTTGAAGACGAGGTCAGATATCTGTCGATCAAAGAAAGACTGTTAAGAAGATGCAGATTCCGCCGTTCGGTGGAAGAAGACGTGATCTATTTCAGAGACGCGGGCAGAGTAGTGGTCACGGGTGAAACCTGCCGATGCACCTTTGTCACCGACCACTTTTATATCGTGAAATATGAAGGCCAAGAGGACGTGCAAATGATTTACAACCAAAGGGAATACCGCATAGAGGACTAAATTAACGGAGAAATTATGGAACAACAACCGACCAAAAAAGATTTAATGAAGCAAAGATACTGGCATAACCTTTTCATATACGTTCGCAATTTGGCGGTGGGCGTGCCGATCGCCTACGTGTTTTCCTCGGTTTTTTTGCTGCTGCTTGGCGGCATTCTTGCCGATATTATCAGCATGAGCATCGTCAGCCTGCTTGCCATCGGAGTGTTCGGCGCCGCATTTGCCATGCCCCTTTGGTGGGATCGCCGAAAGGAGCCCGAAACGAAAAGAGAATACCTTGCCATGCTGAAGGCAGAGGGAAGATCCTATGACCGACAGATTGAGGCAAAGTCCACCTGGCATTCCTCCTTCTTCTGGATCGAGAACTGGGCGCTTTACACCATTTGTATCCTTTTGTTTTTCGCAACCCTTCCGTACTGTATCAAGAACGCCATTTTGTCAAACCCCACGGGCGATACGGGACTTACCTTCCTTGCCATGTGGCTTCCCATGGTGTTCATCCTGATCGTTCTTGCGGCGTTCGGAACCGCCTGCAACTTTGTTTGCTGGCTTGCCGCCCGCAAGAAGTGGGACGACGAGCAGATGTATCGGGGAGATTGACATGAATAAGAAATACAAAGAATACGCAGGCATCGCGCTGCAAGCGGTGGTGATATTCTTGCTGTACGGCTACGTGATCACCTTCGCCGACGAGTACGTGCACGATACGCTCTATCGGCTCAACATTCCCCAAAAGACCAGATGGATGTTTTTGCTGGTGGAAGTGTTCTCGGTGTACGCGGGCATTGTCGTGCCGTGGAAGCTGGTACTGCAGCGAAGCCGAACGCGCAAGCGTCTGCTGGCGGGGGTGCTGCCCTCGGATCTGACCCTTTCCGATGCGGCAAGGGATATTCTTCGCTTTCCGCTTTTCTGGATCGAGACACTTGCCATTCTGCTGCCCGCAACCTATTGGCCGCCCGTGCGTCATACGCTGTGCGAAATGATCGGGCTTGAAACCGATCTTGTCGTACTGCAGTATATCACAGCCGTTTTGCTGTTCGTTCTGCCCATGCTTGCGGTGTATCTGTACGTGGAGGCCAAGCAGCGCCGCGAATGGGCGCAGGAGTGGTATCATCTGGATGAGGGCAAGCTGCGCAGATTCCGCGAGGGCGAGCTGTATGAAAAGAAATATTACGTAAAGCTTGCCTTCAACGTCCTTTTGTACGTGCTGGCAATGCTGATGCTCCCCACGGTGATGACCTACCTGATGGCGGCACTGAACTCTCTGTCGGCCTTTGCCGTGATCCTGCCGCAGATCCTGATCATCGCGGCGGTGATCGTGGTATGCTGGTTTGTCGGGCGTTTGTGGCGTGCGATGCGCAGAAGAAAGAGATTTATAAAAGAAATACAGAGCGCCTGCGACAAGTACCGTTTCAAATTTACCTATCAATTTACCTTCCGGAGCCTTTTCACCTGCTCCTGCAAGACCGAGTTTACGGTGAAAACACCCAAAAAGACCTTCACGGGATGTCTTCTTCCCGTGCCGGGTAATACCAGCAAGGTGTACTTTTCGCCCTATGAGGACTCCTACCGCATGATGCGCAGGATCCTTGTGGTGTTCTATCTGATGTTCCCCCGCCACAAGCTGGATCTTTCGGCGCTCGGCAATCCCGGGGATGGCGCTGAGCGGGTGATCGTCCTGACCCGCCGCCCGTCGGGCTGGGTCTACGGAACCGAAAAGGGAGGACAGGAGCTTGACAACGGCAGTGTCTTTGGCGGCAAAAGCGGCAAGGTTACCCTATACGAGATCGAGGGCTTCATTTCTGCCGTGGAAATGGAGGGCATCGGCCGCAGAACCGACCTGTGGCAATAAAGGAGAAATCATTGTGACCGTTATTAAAAATAGCACCGGTAAGGTTGTGACTGTTTTCAATTCACGTTTCTCAAAGGATATTCCCATCGATGAATGCCTTACCTTGACAGATGAGGATTTGTGTGGAGATTACAATTTGGCGATTGCCTATTTTTCCTTGAAGGGCGAAAAGCGCGAAGTGGATTTGAATGTGGAAGAAAGCAGTTGGCCGAGAAAAAGAGTGTATTTGTCTTTCAAAAACGAATCGCAATTTCCCATCGTTTCTTTTGTAAATGTGCAAGGACTGGCGGAGTTGGAGCTAATCTCCCATGACGTAACGCTGATTGGATTGATCAAACAAATTCGTTTGAAGTGCATTGTTTGCACGGACAAAGAAAAAGCATTGATTGCTGACCATGCGTTTACCGATGAAAAGGATCAAAAATGCTGTAGGAAGCTTATGCGTTTGGCGCTTATACTGATGTTTCCCATTCCCCTTTTATTAATGCCCGTCGGCATATACTGGTTGTTTAACGATGAAGTTGTATTTGCAGTTATGGCGTTTTTATTCTCCATTCCTTGGGGAATTGATTTGGTCTATTTTTTGAAAATGCGCAAATGGAAAATTGCACAAAAAGCTGAATATGAATAACAGTACCCCTGTACAATCAAGGTAACACTTGATTGTACAGGGGACCTTTGTTGAATTATGTGTGTATGTACTCTTGTACCGCCAAGAGGATCTCTTCTGCGTCCTCGCCGTCCGCCAGAAGCTCCGACAGGATCGTTTCAATTTCCGATCGGTGGGTATCGCCGTCTGCGGCAAGGGAAGTTAGGGGATAGATCTCACCGTCGATTTGAATTTTGGTCAGATCATCGGCGAAAAGGGCAACGTGGTCAAAGCGGTCCGTAACACCCTTGATCAGGGCAAGATAGTGTCCCGCCAGCTGCTTTGTGATATCCTCGTCCTTTTCTTCGGCGGTCATGCCGCCAAACTCCAGTTTGGCAAGCGATTCTATGAGTTCTTTGAGCGGGTCCATCGTGATCTCCTTGTTGCGTTTCTGTACTCTTTATAGCATAAATCCGGCCTGCCGTCAAGAGGTGTTTGATGTGCTCCCGCAGAAATGGGACTTAGAACCACGTTTTGCGCAAAGTTTTGCAGTTGATGAGGCTTTTCAAGCGCAAAACGTTAAAAAATCCTTGCGGATTTTAGGGGCTCTGCGTCGTATAGCTGTATCATAAAACAAAAAAGAGCACTTTCAGTGCTCTTTTTGTTTTATGGTGCGAGAAACGGGACTTGAACCCGTACGGTGTAAACCACACGCCCCTCAAACGTGCGCGTCTGCCAGTTCCGCCACTCTCGCAGGTGTTGCTTTGACAACACGGATATTATACACAAACAAAAGGGGCTTGTCAAGTCCTTTTAAAAAATATTTTTGGAATATTCACAAAAAAATCAGATGTGTGACAAAGGAAAAACACTTTTCGGCGGTATACTGTTAACAGAATCAAGCGGATAGGAGAATACGGGATATGAAACGGTTTCTTTCTTTGTTTTTGTGTCTTATTTTGACAGTGACAACAGTAGCCTGCGGACAAACAGATAAAAACGATTCCCCAAACGGGGCAGAGGATACAAGTAACGGAGCATCAGGAACACAAAGCACGCAGGGTGATATCACACCCCCTTCGGTGGATCTTGATTTTTCGGGTAATGATCTGGATGCTTCTTTTGATGCAAGCGAAGCGACGGATGTTGTTTTTTCGGAAAACGGTATTGAGATCAAGGGGCAGGGCGCTGCGGCAGAGGGGTGTCGACTGCTTTTGACAGAGCCCGGCACCTACGTGCTTTCGGGAAGCTGCAAGGACGGCAAGATCACCGTTTCGGTGGGCGAAAACGATAAAGTAAAGCTGGTGCTGGATGGGCTCGATCTTATCTGCAAGGACGGTACGGCGCTTTTGGTGACCGAGGGGGACAAGGTGTTTCTGACCCTTGCCGACGGCAGCAAAAACAAGCTTGCCGACGGGGCATCCTACACCGAAACGGTCGGAGAAACGAACGTGGACGGCGCAATCTTCAGCCGTGCCGATCTGACCGTGAACGGCAGTGGCACTCTTTCGGTCAGTGCAAACAACAAGCACGGTATCGTGTCCAAGGACGATCTGGTGCTTGCCGGCACGGGCACCCTTTCGGTGACCTCTGCAGGGGTGGCGCTGGAGGGCAAGGACTGCGTGAAGATCCGTGAAATGACCCTTGATCTCACCTCGGGCGGCGACGGTATCCGTTCCACCAATACGGAAGACTCCTCTCGCGGCTATGTCTACGTGGAAAGCGGAACGCTTACAATCAAGTCGGAGGGTGACGGCATTCAAGCTGAAACACTGTTGCAGATCGAGGGCGGCAGTCTGTCGATCGTAACGGGCGGCGGCTCTGAAAACGCGCCTATCAAGCAAGGCGGCGACATGATGGGCGGCTTCCGCCCGGGCGGCAATTTCGGTTATACGGAGTCCACCGATACACAGCCCAGCCGAAAAGGACTCAAATGCACCTCTCTTGTGCTGGTAAACGGCGGAGAAGTGAGCGTGGATGCCTATGACGACGGCATCCATTCGGATGGAGATGTCAGTATCGCGGGCGGTAAGACGACCGTCGCATCGGGGGATGACGGCATCCACGGTGAAAAGATCCTGCAGGTCACAGGCGGAGAGCTGACTGTGAAAAAGAGCTATGAAGGGCTGGAGGCTTGCGAAATTTATATAAAGGACGGAAAGACCTCGGTCACTGCCTCGGATGACGGACTGAACGCCTCGGACGGCAGCGGCGGCATGATGGGCGGCGGCTTCCCGGGTGGCATGATGGGCGGCGGCAGCGCAGCGTATCTGTGCATCAGCGGCGGCTATCTGCTTGTGGATGCCGCGGGCGACGGACTGGATTCCAACGGCAATTTCGATATGACGGGCGGCACCGTTCTGGTGGCGGGGCCCACGAACAGCGGAAACGGTGCGCTGGACTTTGGCGATGGCTGTACGGGAAGCGTCAGCGGTGGCATTCTCATTGCGGTGGGTGCCTCCGGCATGGCGGAGAACTTTACAAACGCACAAAACCAAGGCTCGATGCTGGTCGGCACCGGCACCTGTCAGGCGGGCACGGGCATAGCCGTGTGTGATGAAAACGGAAGGGTGCTTGCTTCCTTCACGCCCAACAAGGCATATCAGTGCGCGGTGATCACCGCACCCGGGATCAAGCAGGGTGAGACCTATACTGTTTATGCCGGAGCGGACGTGGCAAACGCCGATGAAAACGGCTTTGCAAAGGAGAGTACGCTTTCGGGCGGCACAGCGGTTGCAACTGTGGAAATGACCTCGCTTCTCTACGGCTCCGGCATGGGCGGCGGCATGGGCGGCGGCATGCGTCCGGGCGGTGGCGGCGGTATGCGCCCCGGCAGAAAGTAAATGAAAAGGCAGCGGCACGCCGCTGCCTTTTTCTATTGGCTTTTTGCCCAAAAAAAGAGGTCGATTTTTGTGCGTTTCACCAAAAAATAAGAAAAAGCATTTGGCATATTGCCATTTTCGGAAAAGCAGTTATAATTAAGATAGGATATTTTTTGTCCGAAAGGAGATATTTTTTATGAAAAAAAGACTCTTGTCCGCGATCCTTGCGATCATGATGATCGTATGTGCCGTTCCGGCAATTTCTCTTGCCGCCACAGCCGAAGAACTCGCGTACACATCCAAGGGCCTGGTATCCCATTTTGACGGTTATCAGAACACCGAAAAGGGACACGATGCCAATGCCACCGTTTGGGAAGACCTGGCGGGTGACAACGACATCACCGTGGCGAAGACTGCCACCAACTACTTCACCGAGAATGCCTTCCATCTGGAAAAGGCACAGTACAATCTGTCCGCCGATCTTCTGGCACTGGTTAACTCCGCAGCCTTTACCGTGGAAATTTCCATCGGTGCACACACCATGACCGGCACCAACTATTCCACCCTGATGAATACTACCAACGACAATTTTGCGCTGTTCCATCAGAAGAATAACAACTCTCTGGTGTTCAAGAATAGCACCAATGGCCGTCCGCAGTTCGTTGGTGCCACCGAGCGGGTTCCGCAGTCTACCATTGCCATCACCTTTGAAAAGGGCGTTGCTTGCCGACTGTACCTCAACGGTCAGTGCCTGAGTGAGACCGTTCCTTCCAAGCTGATCGGTGGCACGGGATCGCTGTTCATTGGTAATTCCGCCTCCAACAAGTGTCAGACGGTTGAGTTTGAAAGCCTCCGCTTCTATGACCGTGCACTGACCGAAAAAGAGGTCATTCAAAACGCCACCGTGGACGGAAACTACCCGATGGTAGAAGCCGAAGTGGTCACCAAGGATCTTGTGGCTCACTACGATGCTAAAATGAACACGAGCAAGGGACATGACGACAAGGCTACCTCTTGGGAAGACCTGGCAGGTAATAACGACATCGATCTGTCCTCTGCCGTTACCAGCTATTTCACCGAAGACGCCCTCTATATTTCCAAGGAGCATTTTGCCATGCCCTCTGCCATCACCGACGTGGTCAATGGCGAGAGCTTTACCGTGGAATTGGAGGTCGGCTCCATTGGCAAGCTGGGAACCTTCGTTACCTTCTTACATAGCGCCAACGATAATTTCTCTCTGTTTGTGCGCGCGGAGGGTGACTATATCGAATTTAAAAACGCAAAGAATGATCGCCCCAAGGTGACGGGCGGTATGGCTTACTTCACCGACTCCACCGTTACGGTTACCTTTGAAAAGGGCAAGGCATGCAATATGTACGTGGACGGTATCTTCATCGGCACTGCCACTCCTTCCAAACTTGTAAATGCGGATACCATGTATCTGTCTCACAGTGAATACGGTTACCGTCACAACAGCGAATACAGAGGTATGCGCTTCTACAGCCGTGCGCTGACCGAGGCTGAGATTATTCAGAATGCCAAGGCAGACGGCAACTACTATGAAAACGTATCTCCCGTCAAATACGGTCTGGTATCCTACTTTAACGGCACCATGAACACCTCTAAGGGTCATGACGCTGCTGCCACCGTATGGGAAGACCTGGTGGGCGACAATGATATCACCGTTGCGAACACCACCACCAACTACTTCAAGGACGATGCCTTCCATCTGGAAAAGGCACAGTACACCCTGTCCTCCAATCTGCTGGATCTTGTCAACGGCAGTGCCTTCACCGTGGAAATGAGCATCGGAAGCTACAAAACAAACGGTAGCACCTTTGGTACTCTGCTCTGCAATGACAAAAATGACAATTTTTCGATCTTTATCCGTAAATCGGGTGACTTTATCGAGTTTAAGAATACATCCAATGCCCGTCCCAAGGTTGCGGGGGGTACTGCCTATATTACCGGCTCCACGCTGAGCATCACCTTTACAAAGGGCGGCAAATGTAATATGTACATTGACGGTATCTGCATTGCCACCACCACAGCCTCCAAGCTGATCGGAGCAGACGGCAATTTAGTGCTGGGTCATACCGATTCCACTAAGACCACCACTGTTGACTTTGAAAGTCTGCGTTTCTACAACCGTGCACTGTCTGCAGCAGAGGTGGCTCAGAACGCCATGGCAGACGGTAACTACGATCCCGATTATGTGCCTCCCATGGACTATGTGAACGTAAAGCAGCCCAAGACCAATATCGTGGGCGATATTGCTTTCATTGAAGAGCTGAAGACTGCCAAGCAGCTGACTGCTTACGAAAGTGCTACCGCACTGCCCGCTACCCTCATTCTGACCCTGAACGAAAAGCTGGAGGTTCTGGCTTCCGACAATAGCGTGATCGGAACCCTTGAAGCGGTTCTGGAAAAGATGGACGGCATTATCCCCGCCTTCCGCGTGAACAGTGCCGCTATCGGTACCGCTCTTGTGGAATACGTTGAACCTATCAAGCTGCGCGATGCATTCATCATTACCTCCGATCCTGCCATCATGAAGGCAGTGCGTGGGGAATACCCCCTGCTGCGCGGCGTGCTGGATCTGACCCAAACCTACGCAAATACCGAGCCTACCCCCGCAGTTTTGACTGCTATTCGTAAGGCTGTCAGCACTGCCCCCTGCCGTATTGCGCTGCTTCCCACCCATTTCTCCGACAGCTCCGTGATCAGCAAGCTGAACAATTGGCAGGTAGCCACCTGGCTGACCTCTGCCAACAGCGACGTTGCCTCGGTTTGTCTTACTGAAATGCTTTCGGGCGCATACGGTATTCTGACCGACGACACTGCCGCAATGTATGCGATTGCTTCCACCTATATCGAGGCAAATGCTTTGACCCGTCCCGCCATGAACATCGGTCACCGTTGCTTCCCTGCGGGAAGCTATCCCGAAAACTCCATTGAGGGTGCGATGGAAGCATACGAAATGGGTGCCGATGCGGTGGAAGTGGATATCTACCTGACCACCGACGGTAAACTGGCAATCAATCATAATTCCACCACCGATGCAATGTTTGATAATAATCTGACGGTAGAAAATTGCACGATGGCACAGCTTAAGGAGCTGAAATACAAGGGATATGAGGATCAGCCCTACACCATGCCCAGCCTTGACGAGTTCTTTAAGAAGTTTAAGGGTATGGATATGACCTTCGTTATTGAGATCAAGAGCACCAAGCTCCAGATCGTGACCGTTCTGAAGGAGCTGATCGAGGAATACGATATCTACGATCAGTGTTACATCATCACCTTCGGCAGCGGCGGAATGCATGCTGAGCTGCAGAAGACCCTTCCCGAGGTTCCTGCCGGTTATCTGTATTCTCCCACGAACAGTTCGGATAGTGTAAGTGCGCTGGCAACTCCCCTGGAGACCATTCTGCCTTTTAATACCACCTTCAATCCCAGCTATTCGGGTTATACCACCGCATTTACCCGTCATGCAGTGCTGCACGGTGTACAGTCCAATGTTTGGACCGTTAACCATGAGGCAAGTGCGTACGCCAACATGCTGTACGGTCACGCAAGCGTTACCACTGACCACTGTGACTGGCTGGGCGCTCTGGAAAAGTCCATCGTGCTGAATCTGGCAGGTAACACCGTCAAGGGCGGAAATGAGCTTTCCTACACCGTTTCCTCCAAGACCTGGTCGAGAAAGACCGCCGATGTGACTGCAAACGCCAAGATCACCGTGCTGGAAGGCAAGGATCTGGTGACCGTCAAGGACGGCAAGTTGAGCTTTGCCAACAAGTCCGGTACCGTTACTCTGATGGCATCCTACGTGGAGACCGTGGGCGATTACTCCTACACTCTGTACGATCAGCCCATGACCATCACCGTTGAGGAGGTTCCCTTCGGCTTTGCCGGATATCAGATCGGCACAAGTGACAGCAGCATTCGCTTCGTTGGCTACACTGATTCGCTGGAGTACGACACCATCGACCTTGCGATCACCGTGACCGGTGACGCAATGAGAACCTTCTCCTCTGCCACCCGCAACGTTTACAAGACCCTGAACGGTACCGTAGACGGTAAAGTGCAGGCAGTTGCCACCACCGATGCAAATGTGGATGCCCTTGTGAAGATCGATCATGACTATCTGTACGGCTACGCCATCACCGGCATCACTGACGGAAGCTACACCTTCACCATCGTTCCCACTGCTATCCTTGGCGGTGAGATGATCATGAGCGCTACGATTGTTCTGCAGGTTACGGTTGCAGACGGCGTAGTTACGGTAAATCAATAACAGAGAAAAAGGACCGTAGCTTTGTTACGGTCCTTTGCTTTTAAAGGGAGATCATTATGAAAAAGCGCATTCTATCCATCATTTTGACCGTTCTGATGCTCATCTCTGCGATCCCTACGATCGCTTTGCAGGCAGAGGATCCTTCCATTGTGACAAACGGTCTGGTTGCCCATTATGACGGCAAGCAGAACACCAAGGCGGGACATGATGCAAATGCCACCGTGTGGGAGGACCTGGCGGGAGACAACGATGTCACCGTTGCCAAAAACGCAAACAGCTATTTTACCGAGGACGCCTTCTACCTTTCGAAGGCACAGTACAATTTCCCCAAGGCACTGCTGAACCTTGTCAACAGCAACGCCTTCACCGTGGAGCTTTCGATCGGTGATTTCACTCTGCACGGAAGCGGTTACGCCACCATCATCAACAATAGCGGCAACGACAATTTCGCATTCTTCGTGCGCAAGTCCAATGACGTTCTGGAATTCAAAAACGGTTCCAACGGAAGACCCATGGTTCAGTCGGGCAGCGATGCCATGAAGGACTCCACCATCACCGTCACCTTTGAAAAGGGAAAGGTCTGCAGCGTTTACGTGGACGGCATTTGTAAGGCGCAGACGGTGCCCACCGCCAACATCGGTGCGGATGGCAATCTCTTCTTCGGCCATGCCGATGCCAGCCGTTCCCACACCACCGAATTTAAGTCCATTCGCTTCTACAACCGTGCGCTGACCGAAGCGGAGGTCGTGCAGAATGCGAAGGCAGACGGACATTTCGATTCGGATTACGTTCCACCGCTGCCCTTTGTGGACGTCAAGCAGCCAAAGACCAATATCATCGGCGACATCGCCTTCATCGAAGAGCTCAAGAGCGATACGCAGCTGGGCGGCTATCAGAACGCAGAGACTCTTCCCGCTACCCTGATCCTTGACGTGAACGCATCCCTTGAGGTGACGGGAGAGAAGGGTGAAAAGATCGGTACTCTTGCAGACGTACTTGCCAAGATGGAGGGAATCATTCCCGCCTTCCGTCCGAAAGACGGCGAAGCGGCAAAGGCGATCGCGGAATATACAAACGGCATCATGATGGAGGACGCCTTTGTGGTCAGCTCCGATCCCATGGTGATCAAAGCTGCAAGAGAAGGCAACGGTATGCTGCGCGGTGTACTGGATCTGCGCACCACCTTTGCCTCCCAGACCCCCGATAACGAAACCATCCTGAAGGTGCGCAGCACCGTCAGCCGCTCCTCCTGTCGCGTTGCCATCCTGCCGAGCAGCTTTTCCGATAGAGAAGTGATCGACACGCTGAACGATCTGCAGGTCACCACGTGGCTTGCCTCTAAGGGCAGCGAGGACGTGACCGATATGCTCACCGAGCTGCTTTCGGGCGCTTACGGCATCGTGACCGACAATACCGCCGCCGTTTACCGCGTGGCATCGGGGTATCTTACCTCCTCCACCCTTACCCGTACGCTTCTCAACGTCGGACATCGCGGCTACCCCAAGGGTCAGTATCCCGAAAACTCCCTGCAGGGTGCCATGGAAGCCTACGAAATGGGCGCTGACGCCATTGAACTGGATATTTACTTGACAAGAGACAACAAGATCGTGATCAATCACGACGGCAACACCAACGCCATGTTCGATAAGAACATCTCGGTGGAGGGTTCTTCGCTTGCCCAGCTGAAGGCGCTGAATTTCAAGGGTACCAATCTGAAGATCCCGACGCTGGAGGAATACTTCAAGGTATTCAAGGGCAAGGACGTGCTGATGGTCATCGAGATCAAGAGCTCCAAGCCCGCCATCGTCGGTGCGCTCAAGGAGCTGATGGATAAGTACGATATGTACGGACAGAGCTACGTGATCGGATATTTCAAGGCGGGTGTGTTTAACGAGCTGATGGACGTCATGCCCGAGGTGCCGATCGGCTATCTGACGGGCGACTCCAACGGTTACACAGGCGGTGAAAGCCTGCGTCATCCTTTGAAGACCGTGCTTCCGTACAATGCCACCTGGAATCCAAGTTATAGCACCTATAAAGGGGACTTCGTGCGCAATGCTGTGATGCGAGGACTAATGACCAGCCCCTATACCATCAACGATGCCAATGCTCTTTATACCTATCTCAGCTACGGTCATACCGCCGTTACCACCGACTACTGTAATATCATCGGTGCGCTGAACGGAAAGATCACGCTGAATCTGGAAAACGCAGAAAGCGTACAACCGGGCAGCAGCTTAAACTATTCGGTCAGTGCCACCACCTGGTCGCGAAAGGATAGCGACGTGACCGGCGCTGCGACCCTGAAGGTGATAGAGGGTGAGGATCTTGTCAGCATTGAAAACGGCAAGCTGACCTTTGGCAAGCAGGAAGGCAAGGTCGTTCTGCTGGCTTCTTACAGCACCAAAATGGGAGGCATTCCCTATACTCTCTACGATCAGCCTATTGTGATCGACGTGAAGGCGCCCGAGCCCATCACACCGCCCGAGGGCGACGGCTCCGAGGCTCCTCCTGCAGACGGAAGTGGAAATGCAGGTGAGAATGAAGGTGTCGGTAATGAAGGAACCGAGAGCGACGGAACCGACACAAACGGCTCCGAAAAGGACGAGGGAAGCTCCACTGTGCTGATCATCGTGATCGCAGCTGTTGGCATTCTCGCCATTGGTGCAATCGTATTCTTCGTTTTGAAAAAGAAAAAATAAAAATTCAAAAGAGCGTTGCGGGTGCAACGCTCTTTTGAAGATTTGCAATTATGCCTCTACTACTCTGATTACCATACCGTTCATGGCATCCACGAGCGCAGAATACTCATTGGTGCCGATTTCGAAATAGAACGAATATGTCATGGGAAGACCGCTTTCCATATCGTTAAACTGCTTCATCAAAATGTTTGCATTTTGGGCATCATCACCCAACTTTTCGCATACGAAACTCCAAGCCTCTTCCATGGTAAAATTGGGTTCGGTAATGTCATCACCAGGGTGCTTTCCGGTGATTGCATTGATGTACGTGACATAAGAGGTGCTGGAACCGGAGTTATGAACTACCCTAAAGTGAATCTGGTAACAAATATCACCGCGTGATGACACGAGATTAATGATAGGTTCATTGTAAAGATTTTCTTTAGTTAAATGGAATCTGGATAAAGCGATTTCCAGTGCCTTTTCTTCGCCGATGTAGATGCTTTCATCATCGGGCTGGGTTGCCGATGCGTTCATGATATTGTGCAGCTCGGTAATGGACAGTTTTGCATAGTGGGAAAACTCTTTGTTGGGGGTTACTTTGATAATGGTTTGAATCAGCTTTGCCTTGCCGATAGAAATACCGTACTCGGTAGCAAGTGCGATGAGTTCTTCATCTTTGCTGTTTACTATTTGGCTGATAACAGAGCCCTGAATGGTTTCTGTATGGATCAAAGTGGAAATTTCGGCAGACAGCTTATCTTTAATGGCATTACCGGTGCTTTCGTCGGTACTGTCAACGCTGAGAAGCACGGAATTGGTGGTCTGATTGATATAGCCGTTTTGGAGCATAGAGCCGATTAGGGCATTGACGGTTACCTCCAGACTGCTGTTTTGGAAGTCCATGTTACCGATAATTTGTTTGGCATCCTCGTTGAGGGCGATTACTTCCAGCACCTTTTCGTTTTCGTCCACTTTGATTTCAAGACTGGGGTTGACATCCAGCGTTACGGTGGCGGCAACGGTATCGTAGGTGGGAGATACGGTCGTGTCGGGGGTAACAGGTGTAGTCGGTTGGGTGGGAGCGGGGGTAGGCGCGGGCGTAGGTGTGTTGCCGATAAAGGCTGCATATCCCGCAACACATCCGACGATCATGACAAGGCAAGCGGCGGTGGCAGCTGCCCATTTTGTGAATCTTGAAAATCTCTTTTCATTTGTCATAGCAAGGATCCTTCCTTTCTTGTTTTCACATTCGGCAAGGATGGAATCCACAAGATTAGGGGTAGCGCTCTCAAAGGCGCTTTTTAGTTTTTCTTCGATTTGGTTGTGCTGTTCTTTCATTGGTTGCCATCCTTTCTAGCAGAGCATTTTTCGTAGCTTTTTCAGGGCGCGGTTGTATTTTGAGAGTGCGGTGGGAAGGGCAAGATCCAGAATTTTTGCGATCTCGCGGTGCCGTAGCCCCGCCACGGCATGTAAGATCACGATCTGCCGTTCTTCACTTGAGAGTGAATTGAGGGCGGCTTCGATGACGATCTTATCTTCAGGTGAGCTGTCTTCCGGGGCGGATAGGGTAAAAGCAAGATCCTCAAGCGGGGTATCGCCATCCTTTTTTCGCTGTCGCAGTTTCATAAGGCAGAGATTTTTGGTGATGGTCAAGATCCATGCCATGGGATTGCCTTTTGGACGGTACTTTTCGGCTTGTCGGTATAAAGCAACAAAGCTGTCCTGCAGGACATCCTTTGCGTCTTCCTCGTTTCTCAAAATCGAAAGAGCGAAGCTGTAAACGGCGGGAGAACACAGCGTATAGAGCTGTTCGAGTGCTTTCTTGTTACCGCTTGCGATGGCGGAAAGCAGACTGTCAAGCTCATTTTTGCCGTCGTCTGTTTTTAGATATGTTGAGCTCAAACACAGAGAAAACATACATCATCGTCCTTTCATTTACTAAATGCAGAAAAGGGGCGTTTTATTGCAGTAAACTAAAAAGTTATTTAAAATTTTTGTTTTGGTGCGAAGCCAATCGTTTGGTTATGTCCGCTTTTTTCTTTGACACCGCAGGCGCAAGAAAAAAGCTTGGCAAAAAAGAAACGCCGTAAAGGAGTTTCGCCCCTTGCGAGGGGCGCCAAGCCCTTTTTGTAAAAAGGGCTTGATCCCCAAAACGTTCATGATTGTGTATAACAATCTTAAAACTAAACTACCCCGACAAAAAATCTGTCGGGGTAACTTAACTTTGGTGCAAATTATTTCAGTCCCAGAATTTCAAGGGCGGCTTCGCGCATTTTGAATTTCTGTACCTTGCCGGCGGCGTTCATGGGGAAGGTGTCGGTGAAGTAAATGTAACGAGGGCACTTATGGCGCGCCATGTGCGCAAGGGCAAATTCCTTCATTTCTTCAACCGTAGAGGTCTGTCCTTCCTTCAGAACGATCCAAGCCATTGCCTCTTCGCCGTACTGCTTGTCGGGCACACCGATGACCTGCACGTCGCTGATCTTGGGATGGGTCAGGTAGAATTCCTCGATCTCCTTGGGATAGAGGTTTTCACCGCCGCGGATGATCATATCCTTCAGTCTGCCCGTGATGACGTACAGCCCCTTTTCGTTGCGGCAAGCAAGGTCACCCGAGTGCAGCCAGCCGTCGCGGTCGATGGTGCCGATGGTGGCGTTGGGCATCTTGTAATAGCCCTTCATCAGGTGATAGCCTCTTGCCACGAATTCGCCGATCTCGTTGTCGGCGGCATCCTCGCCCGTTTCGGGATTGATGATCTTGGCTTCCACGTGGGGGAAGTGGTGACCGACGGTTTCCACACGGTCATCCAGCGGGTCGTTGACGTCCGACATGGTGGATCCGGGGGAGGATTCGGTCTGACCGTATACCGAGATGATTTCCTTCATGTTCATCTTCTCGGTGGCAAGACGCATCAGCTCCGGAGGACATCCCGCACCCGCCATGATGCCGGTACGGATGTAGGAGAAGTCGGTTTTGGCAAAGTCCTCGTGGTTCATCATGGCAATGAACATGGTGGGAACACCGTTGAAGCAGGTGATTCTTTCCTCGTTGATGCAGGCAAGCGAGGATTTGGGAGAGAAGTAGGGAATGGGGCAGAGAGTAGCACCGTGGGTCATGGAGGAGGTCATAGACAGCACCATGCCGAAGCAGTGGAACATGGGCACCTGGATCATCATACGGTCTGCAGTGGAGAGATCCATGCGGTCGCCGATACACTTACCGTTGTTAACAACAGAGTAGTGGGTCAGCATAACGCCCTTGGGGAATCCGGTGGTACCGGAGGTGTACTGCATATTACAAACGTCGTGGATGCTGACCTTTTCAGCCATGCGGTATACTTCGTCACGGGACACCATACCGCTTCTTGCCATGGCTTCCTCCCATGTCAGACATCCCTGTTGGCGGTAGCCAACGGTGATGATGTTGCGCAGGAAGGGCAGACGCTTGCAGTGCAAGGGCTCACCGGGCTTGGTATGCTTCAGCTCGGGGCAGAGCTCGGAGATGATCTCGCTGTAATTGGAGTCCTTGCAGCTTTCGATCAGCACGAGAGTGTGGGTATCCGACTGACGCAGCAGGTATTCTGCTTCGTGTACCTTGTACGCGGTGTTGACGGTGACCAGAATGGCACCGATCTTGGTGGTTGCCCAGAAGGTGATGAACCACTGGGGCACGTTGGTGGTCCAGATGGCTACCTTGCTGCCTGCCTTCACGCCCATGGAGATCAGTGCAGCGGCACATTCATCCACGTCATCGCGGAATTGGGAGTAGGTTCTGGTGTAGTCAAGGGTGGTATACTTGAATGCCAGCTGGTCGGGGAATGCCTCCACCTGTGCATCCAACACTTCGGAGAAAGTCTTTTCGATCAGCTCGTGCTGCTTCCAAAGGAAGCGGCCGGTCTTGGCACGGTTGTAGAAGAAGGGCTTTGCGACCTTGTATTCCGCATCAAAGCGTGAGAGGTAATGGATGAAGTGCAGGGAGATCATTTCCATATCCTGAATATCGTCGATCCAGGCAAGATCCCATTCAAGGCTCAGGAAGCCCGCGTAGTTGACAGAACGCAGAGCGTACATCATTTCAAACAGAGGCAGGTCGCCGTCGCCCACCAGACAGTATTCGATCTTTCCGTCCTCATCGACGGTGCTGTCCTTGATGTGAACGTGCTTGACGTAGGCACCGAGGTTGGTGATGGTCTGCTCAGCGCTTTCGCCGCCCTCGCGGAAGGTGTTGTGCATATCCCAAAGGGCGCAGATGTTATCGCAGGCGAAGCTGTCCAAAAGCTCTGTCAGACGCTTTGTGTTGCTGTACATACCGCAGGTTTCAACAAGGACGATGACCCCATTTTCCTCTGCGGTGCGCAGCACGGAGGAAAGCACCTTACGAACGGTTTCGTCATCGCCGTACTTGGCACGCACACGCACGTTTTCCACCTTCAGAGAGGCGGCAATAGCGATCGCCTTTTCGATCTCGTCGACGGACACGTTGGCAAGATCGGGGTCGGAAATATCTGAAACGGTGTCGATACAGGGGATAGTGAGGCCGCTTTCCACCAGCTTTCTGCGGGTGGCGGTGATCATGGCAGGGTCAAATACGCTGCCCTTGGCGGAAAGGATGGGATCGTTTACGTCATAGAGCTCGATGCCCTGAAATTCAACGTCACGGGCCAGCTCTTGAAAGCTTTCCCAGTTATATCCGGTAAGACCTCTTGTGGAAAAGGAGAGTTTCATGATCTATGTTACCTCCGTGTTACATTCTTTCTTCATAGGCGATCTTGTTGATCGCGGCAAGATATGCGTACAAAGACGCGCTGATGATGTCGGTGGAAACACCGTTACCGGAATACAGTTTGCCGCCCGCACGCAGACGGATGAGTGCCGTACCCATGGCTTCTTTGCCCTCGGTCACCGACTGTACCTGAAAATCGTCCAGCTCGTAGCGGGTGCCGACGATCTGCTCGATGGCAAGGAAGGCTGCGTCGATGGGACCGTCGCCCTTGGCAAGTCCGGTCTGCTCTATGCCGTTCTTTTCGGTGATGATGGTGGCGGTGGCGCCGAACTGGCTGCCGTTGGTGATGACGAAGTTGATGAGCTTATAGGTGGGAGGCACCTGCAGCGCCACGGCTGCCACGATGGCTTCCAGCTCCTTGGTGCCGATCTTTTTGCTGGCGGCAGCTCTGGCAAAGGCATCGTATACCTTGGCATTGTCCTCATCGGACAAATCGTAGCCCAGCTGACGCACGGCTTTTTCAATGGTATCGTGGCTGTCGTTGCGGTCAAAGTATACGCCCTCTGCCCCCACGCTTCTGCCGATCACGGGTGCTACGGTGGCGTGGTGCTCCTTGAGGATGTAGCGGATCTGGTCCACCGTTCTGTGCAGCTCGGTCACGGGGGTGGTGGTGGAGATGTGCATGCTGTCGCCGCGGCTGCCGATGATGGCGAGAATGGATTCCACAGAGGAAGCTGTGTCACCCTGACAGGTGACCTCAATGCCGTTTGCACCCGCCTTGACGGCGGCGATGGCGCAGGCTGCCGAAAGACCCAGGGTGTTCATGCAGCGAACGGTCAGGGTCTTACCCGCAAGGGCGGGGATCTGTGCACGCAGATCGGAAACGAGCTTTGCCATTTCATCGGGAAGGAAGGTACCCGCGGTATCACATACTGTGATGGAGCTTGCGCCTGCTTCCAGCGCCGTCGTAACGGTCTGCACCAGATAGTCAAAGGAAGCACGGGTGGCATCCTCTGCGGTGAAATTGACATTTTTGCAAAGCCCTGCCGCATGGGAGACCAATTCCTTGATCTTTTCGGGCATCTTTGCGGGCTTGATGTGGCAAATATATTCCATCTGCACGGCAGAAATGGGCAGAGAAACGGTTAGCTGAGGATTCTTGGCACAGGAGATTGCCTTCCATGCTTCATCGATGGATGCGGTGGTCATGCCAACGGTCAGAGCTGTTGTACTGTTCTTCAGAACGCCTGCGATGGTGCGCACCAACAGGGCCTCGGTCTTGGATCCCTTGATGCCGGGCAGCATGATGGTCGAAATGTGTAAGCTATCCAGCTTTTTGGCGATCTCGATGGTTTCTTTGAATGTGAGGGCGTGCTGCTTGCCGCTATCGGCGGTGGCAAGAGTCACGTCGGTGAGTTGAATGATCGACATAATAGTCCTCCTCTTGAAAATAAAAAAGCCTCGGAGCAAATGCTGCTCCGGGGACGATGAATATCGCGGTACCACCCCGGTTACTGTCAAAAGAACAGTCACCTTCATACGAATTCCAACAAATTCGCTGCCATGATAACGGGGCATGCCGTAACGTCTTACTTGAAAGTTCGGACGTTCCGCTCCGGAACGAGTTTGTATACCGCCCTTGTACCGACTTACACCAACCGTCGGCTCTCTGCGCCAAAAAGCAAGATACATAATTCCATCTGCGCGTTTACCCTTTCAGTATAGCACCGCATTGTTTGTTTGTCAAGAACTTTTTGAAAAAATAACAGAAAAAAGGAGCTTTTTGAAAGCTCCTTTTTTAGTTAGCAGTGATAAAACCGAATGAAATTTTCCGCAAAGAGCAGTTCATTTTCCCGCTCGGTCAGTCCCAGCGCCAGATTGCGTTCCATTTCCTCCTTGGCATTCCACATGGGAAAATCGGTGCCGAAGAGGAAGGATTCCACGCCGAAGCGGTCGATCAGCCGCTTCGCCTTTTCGGTATCCATGAAAGCAAGCGAGCTGGAGGTGTCGAACACCAGCCGCTCGGGATCGATCGGCAGACAGTCCACCTCGTCCCACTGGCTGTAGCCGCCGAAGTGTGCGGCGTGTACCCGCAGATCGGGCACCTTCAGCATCAGGTTGCGCAGCCTCTCGGGCCCTGTAAAATCGTAGCGCTTATCTCCCATGTGAAAGAGCACGGGAAGACCGCGTCTTGCGATCTCGCGGTACATGGGGAGCGCTTTTTCATCGTCAATGGGAAATTTTTGAAAGTCGTTGTGGAACTTGATGCCCACAAGGCCCATTTCTGTAATACGGTCAAGCTCGCCGCTGATATCCGTATAGTCGGGATGCAGGGCGCCAAGACCGATCAGCTCGGGATGCGCTTTGCAGCTTGCAGAAATGAAATCGTTGATGTGCTCTGTCTGATCGGGGGTGACCGCCGAGGAACAGACGAGATATCGGGAAACGCCGATGGCAGCGCCTTCACGCAAAAGGGTGGATACCATGGCGTTTGTATACATGGGGATTCCGTAAAACGCACCTATATTTCCCGACGCCTTAACGGCGATCTTGTCGGGAAATATATGGGTGTGTGCGTCGATGATGTCCATAATTTGCGTTTAGCCCTCGTAATCGTAGCCCAGCTTCAGCGCCTTCATGTTGATATCCAGCATATCGGCGCGCTTGGCGGAGATGACCTTTCTAAGCGCTCTTTCCACGTTTTCAAAGGGGATGACAGAGGTTTCCTTGATCACCTTGCCCAGAATGATCATGTTGGCAAGGGTGGGCATACCGTTTTCGGATGCCAAACGGGTGGCGGGGATGAAGTAGGTGTTTACGTCCTCTCTTACGGCGCCTCTGGCAATCAGAGAGCTGTCGACGAATACCTTGCCGCCCTTTTCCACAGCATTTTCATACTTGTCATAGGAGGGCAGATTCATGGCGATGAGCACGTCGGGGTTGTTGACAATGGGAGAACCGACGGGAGTGTCGCTGAGAATGACAGAGCAGTTAGCAGTACCGCCGCGCATTTCGGGACCGTAGGAGGGAAGCCAGGAAACCTGGCGGCCTTCCAGCAGACCTTCGTAGGCAAGGAACTTACCGGAGAACAGGATACCCTGTCCACCAAATCCTGCAAACAGAATCTTAGTAGTCATCAGTTGTCACCTCCGGTCTTATCCTTGAACACGCCCAGAGGATAGTAGGGCTTCATGTTCTCTTCCAGCCAGTTCAGGGCCTTGTCGGGGGTCATGCCCCAGTTAGTGGGACAGGTGGACAGAACCTCTACAAGCGAGAAGCCCTTGCCCTCCAGCTGACACTGGAATGCCTTCTTGATGGCTCTCTTGGCGTCCTTGACGCACTTGACCGAGTTAACTGCTACACGCTCGATGTAGGCGGGCGCCTCCAGCGTGGAGAGCATTTCGGAAACGCGGACGGGATAGCCGACGGTCTTGGTGTCACGACCATAGGGAGAGGTCTGGGTGACCTGACCGGGCAGGGAGGTGGGAGCCATCTGACCGCCGGTCATGCCGTAAATGGCGTTGTTAACGAAGATAACGGTAATGTTTTCGCCTCTTGCAGCTGCGTGTACGGTCTCTGCGGTACCGATGGCGGCAAGGTCACCGTCACCCTGATAGGTGAAAACGATGTTTTCGGGATTGGCGCGCTTGACACCGGTGGCAACGGCGGGCGCACGGCCGTGAGCCGCCTGCACCATGTCACAGTTAAAGTAGTTATAGGTAAATACCGAGCAACCAACCGAGGCAATACCAACGGTCTTGCCTTCGATACCCAGCTCGTCCAGAGCTTCTGCCACCAGACGGTGGATGATGCCGTGGGTGCAGCCGGGGCAGTAGTGCAGCTGATTATCGGTCAAAGCTTTCGGTTTTTCAAATACGACCATGTTTGACACCTCACATTTCATTGGCTTTCAGAATGGAATCAAGTACCTGCTCGGGAGTGGGGATCAGACCGCCGGTGCGGTTGCACAGGGTAACGGGACGCTTGCAACGGATGGCAAGCTCCACGTCCTCGATCATCTGACCCATGGACAGCTCCACGGAGATAAAGGACTTGCAGTGCTCGGCAGCCTTCAGAAGAGGCGCCTTGGGGAAGGGATACAGAGTGATGGGACGGACCATACCGACCTTCACGCCCTTTGCACGGGCAGCGTCGATGGCATTTTTGGAAACGCGTGCGGCGATACCGAAGGCAACCACGCAGATCTCTGCGTCGTCCATGCAGTATTCCTCGTACAGAGTTTCTTCCTCTGCCAGCTTCTTGTAACGCTCGAAGCGCTCCATGTTCCAGTTTTCCAGCTCTTCGGGGTTCAGGGACAGAGAGTTGACCACGTTGTGCGCTCTCTTGCAGCCGGTACCGGTAACAGCCCAGGGCTTTTCGATCTTTTCGGGTGCGGTGATATCAAGCGAAACGGGCTCCATCATCTGACCCATGGTGCCATCCGCCAGCAGCATGCAGGGGATGCGGTACTTGTCAGCCAGCTCAAAGCCCTTCACGGTCATGTCAGCCATTTCCTGCACAGAAGCGGGAGCGAGAACGATCATGTGGTAGTCGCCGTGACCGCCGCCGCGGGTAGCCTGGAAATAGTCGGACTGAGAGGGCTGAATGCCGCCAAGTCCGGGACCGCCGCGCTGTACGTTGACAACGAGGGCGGGCAGGTCGCAGCCTGCCATATAGGAAAGGCCTTCGCTCTTAAGGGAGATGCCGGGAGAAGAGGAGGAGGTCATTACGCGACAGCCGGCAGCGGCAGTACCGATCACCATGTTGATCGCGGCGATCTCGGATTCAGCCTGCAGGAACACGCCGCCGATCTTGGGCATGCGCTTTGCCATATAAGCGGCAACCTCAGTCTGAGGGGTGATGGGATAACCGTAGTAGTGACGGCATCCGCAGAGAATGGCAGCCTCGGCAATTGCCTCGTTGCCTTTCATTAAAACTTTTTCGGACATTGTTTGGTTCCTCCTATCTTACTTTTCGACGGTGATCACACAGTCGGGGCACATGGTCGCGCAGAAGGCGCAGCCGATGCAAGCGTCCTGGTTGGTCATTTCAGCGGGGTGATGTCCCTTGGCGTTGATCACGTCCTTGGACATGACAAGGATCTTCTTGGGGCAGGCGGAAACGCATAGTCCGCAGCCCTTACAAAGATCGGTTTTAAATGTTACTTTAGCCATTTGAATTACCTCCAAAAGAAGTTATGATTGAGCGCCGTAAAGGCGTTTGTTTTGCAGGGTGAGAGGGAAAAGATCGGGAATCTTTTCTTCCAGCGCGGGAACGAGATCCGCACGCACGGTGTTCATTACGATGGGAAGCCCCATGGCATCGGCAACGGCCTTAGCCTTTTCATAACCGGCTATGACCGTTTCGGCGGTGGTCTCTTTTCCGATGTTGGTGTTGTTGACAATGCCTGTAAATGGCAGATGACAGGCAGCAAGGATCTCGTCTGCCACCTCCAGTGCACCCTCCGTGTCCGAGGTGAGCGGACGGCTGGCATTGTATACGAAGAGCATTTCGAAATTGTTTTCCTCGGCAATGCCGGGAGACAGCCTGCCCAGCGCCAGCGCACCGCGGTCATCGCCCCCCACGTCCAGCACGTAATACTGTTCGGGGCGGTCCAGCACCGCGTAGATCTCGTCAGGAAGTGCGGGCACGTCTACGTTGGAGTTGGCGTATTCCGAGGAGATGAATTCGATCCCGTTTTGCGCAAGCAGCTCCTCGCTGTCCTTGGCACGGTAATAGGGATTGACGATATCAATATCCAGAAAGGCGGTGGGAAGACCCGCTTTTGCCATGTGAAGGGCATAGTTGACGGCAATGTTCGTCTTGCCGCTGCCGTAGTGCCCTGCGAAGAGGATGACTCTTTTCATGGGACGCCTCACAGCTTGTTACGCTGGATCTTGCCCGAGGTGGACTTGGGCAGCTCGTCGCGGAATACAACGATTCTGGGATATTTGTAGGGAGCGGTATGCTCCTTGACGTAATTCTGGATCTCTTTTTTGAGCTCTTCTGTGGGCTCGGTGCCCTTGACCAGCACGATGCTCGCCTTGACCACCTGACCTCTGACCTCGTCGGGAGCGGCGGAAACACCGCATTCCAAAACGTAGGGAAGCTCCATGATCACGCTTTCGATCTCGAACGGTCCGATGCGGTAGCCCGAGGACTTGATCACGTCGTCGGTGCGTCCCACGTACCAGTAGTAGCCGTCCTCGTCCTTCCATGCCGTGTCACCGGTATGGTACAGTCCGTCGTGCCATGATTCCTTGGTCTTTTGTTCATCACGGTAATAGCCGCTGTACAGACCGCAGGGAACGTACTTGTCGGTGCGCACCACGATCTCGCCCGTTTCACCAAGGGGAACGGGTTTGCCGTCGGGATCGACGATCTCCACGTCGTACATGGGAGAGGGCTTACCCATGGAACCGAGTTTGGGCTTGGAGCCCGCCAGATTACCGATGAGCAGGGTGGTTTCGGTCTGACCGAAGCCCTCCATGATCTGCAGCCCCGTTGCTGCTTCAAACTGACGGAAGACCTCGGGGTTGAGGGCTTCGCCTGCGGTGGTCATGTGGTGGATGCCCGAAAGATCGAATTTCGACAGATCCTCCTTGATGAAGAGACGCAGCATGGTGGGAGGTGCGCAGAAGGTAGTGATGCCATACTTGGCAAACATGGGCATGATGGTGTTGGCGTCGAAGCGGTCGAAGTCGTAAACAAATACCGCACCCTCGCACAACCACTGACCGTACAGCTTGCCCCAGAGTGCCTTACCCCAGCCGGTGTCCGAGATGGTGTAGTGCAGACCGTCGCGCTCGCAGCAGTGCCAATATTTTGCGGTGATGAAGTGACCCAGCGCGTAGAGATAGGAGTGCGCTGCGATCTTGGGATAACCGGTGGTGCCGGATGTAAAGAACATCAGAGACAGATCTCTGCCGCAGGGAGTGTCCACGCTGCGGGGGAAGTAGTCCGAGAAGGACTTGTATTCCTCATTGAAGTTATGCCAGCCCTCGCGACCCTCACCCACAACGATCATGTTTGTCAGAGTCTTTGCCTTTTCGTTTGCCAGCTCTACCTGATGGGGGATGTTGTTGTCGGAGGTGCAGATCACGGCGCTGATGCCCGCGGAGGTGAAGCGGTATTCAAAGTCATGGGCGACCAGCTGGTTGCTGGCGGGGATGGCGATGACGCCCATCTTGTGAAGAGCGGTCATCACGAACCAGAACTGATAGTGACGCTTGAGCACCAGCATGACCTTGTCGCCCTTCTTGATACCAAGGGAACGCAGGTAATTTGCGGTTCTTGCGCTTTCGCGCTTGATGTCGCCGAAGGTAAAGCGGCGCTCGTTGAAGTTCTTGTCGATGTGGAGCATTGCCAGCTTATCGGGGTAGCGATCGGCAATGGCGTCCACGGTGTCAAAGCCGAAGTTGTAGGTATCCTCGTTTGTAAAGGTGATGTTTTTGAGGATGCCCTTGCTGTTTTCGGTGCAGTGGATGAACTTTTCGCACAGCAGCGGTGTGTTGCTGCGGGCGCTGACCACTGTCTGCAGGGTCTCCTCCTCAGGCGCATCGTCGCCGGGAAGCACCACGGCGAGGAACATGCAGTCCTCTCCGCCCACGGCGATCATACCGTGAGGCTCGCTGGAGTTATACAGAATGCTGTCTCCCGCGTGCAGGATCTCGGTGTTGGCACCGACCTGCACCTTCAGGGAGCCGGACACGACGTAGTCGAATTCCTGACCCTTGTGGGTGTTGGTGCGGATGGGCATATTCTGCTGCTCGGCGCTGTATGCGTATTTTACGTAATAGGGCTCTGCCAGCTTGTTACTGAACAGAGGTGCCAGACGGGAGATCTGAATGCCGTTTTCGTCAACGGTCTTTTCACCCTCACCGCTGCGGGTGACGGTATAGGTGCGCAGCTTGGGGGTGCTTCCTTCCAGCAGTGCCAGAAGGTCGATGCCGAATGCCAGCGCGCATTTGTGCAGGAAGTTGAAGGGGAAGTCGGTGTTGCCTTCCTCATAGTTGCGGTACTCCTTTTCGGTGGTGTCGGTCTTTTCCGCCATCTCTGCCACCGTGAAGCCCTGGATCTCGCGCATTTCGCGGATACGGGCGGCTGTGAGCGCTAACTTTTCTTCAAAGGATTGATTGCTTGCCATAGTAGTTGGTTCCTTTCTTTTTATCGGAACGGGCAAATATAAATCCCGTCCCAAAGTAAAATTCTTTGAGACGGGATACTTATAACCCGCGGTACCACTCAAATTGCGCAGTGCGCCACTCACGGACTCAAACAAGTCCTAAGCCTTTACGCGGCCATACGGAAGACGCCTACTCGGTTTCCCTTTGGGGTCTTCAGCTCGGAAGGGATGGAGCATTGAAATCCGGCAACCTGCTTGCACCCACCGCAGGCTCTCTGTATGCTATCATTCAAGTCGGTCTTCGTCATAGCTTTTGATAGGTGCATTGTAGCACCAAGCGTGAATTTTGTCAATATTTTTTTGCAAAAAACTTTGAAATTTTATCGGTATTTTATTAGCAAAAAGGCAAAGAACTGTCAATGGAAACGATTTCTCCGTTTTGGAGCGCCACACGGGGCACGCGTCTGTCGATGCCCGTGATCACCTCGTAGCCGATGGTGTCGCAAATGCGGGCGATCTCATCGGCGGAAAGATAGCTTTTGCCGTCAACGCCGAATACCGTGACGGTATCCCCTTTCTTAGCTTCGGGGATGTCGCTGACGTCGATCATCAGCTGGTCCATGCACACTCTGCCGAGGATAGGAGCCTTTTTGCCGTGAACTAACAGGTAGCCCTTACCCGAAAGGTGGCGGGGAAGCCCATCGGCATACCCGGCGCAAACGGTGGCGACCGTCGTTTCCTTTTCGGTGACGTAGGTGCAGGAATAGGAGATCGGCGTGCCGGCAGGAAGGGGCTTGATCTGTGTGATATGAGAGCGCAGATGCATGACCGGACGCAGATCGGCAAGCAGCAGCTCATCCGAGGGAGAAAGGCCGTAGAGCGCAATGCCCAGACGCACCATGTCAAGGGGTGCATCCAGCGAGAATACGGCGGCGCTGTTGCAGATGTGCCGAATGGGAAGCGCGATGCCTTCTGCCATGATGCGGTCGGTGAACTCGCAAAAGGATGCCAGCTGTGCCTTGGCAAAGGAAAGGTCTTCCGGTGTGTCGGATTTGGCGAAGTGGGAAAATGCGCCCTCAATGATCAGATTGGGCAGAGCAGCAACCTTGCGGATCTGCGCAAGGGACTCCTCGCAGGGCAACCAACCGATGCGACTCATGCCGGTGTCAATGGCAAGATGGACGATCGCCTTTTGACCAATCGTTCCCGCCACTTTGGAAAGCACCAGAGCTTCCTGCAGGTCGCAGACGGTGGCGGTGATGCCTTGACGGATCATGGCTTCAAACTGTCCTTCGGGAGCGTGACCGAGCACCATGATCGGATCGGGAATGCCCGCGCCGCGCAGCTCGTAGCCCTCTTCCGCCATTGCCACCGCAAAATAGTCCACTTTACCCGAAAGCGTCTTTGCCACGCGGATTGCGCCGTGACCGTAGGCGTTGGCTTTGATGACGGCTGCCAGCCTTTGATTCGGTGCCAGCAGACCGCGAACGGTATTCAAATTGTAGAGTAGGGCATCCAGGTCGATCTCAGCCCAGGTGCGCAGATGGGAAGTATCCATACGATCCTCCGTCGTTTACTGTTCTCAATATTACATTATAGCATTTTTTGAAAAAAGAATCAACTGTATTTTGAAATTTATTATGGGGGAGAATGTATATATTTCTGTAAAAGCGTATTGACTTTTTTGGAGGCATTTGATAAAATCAAGTAAGAGGAGTAAGTGAGTCTCCAAACAGAATATAAAGGACGGTACAGTCTATGAACATATATAAAAAGCGCACGGCTTGTCTGTTGCTGGTGCTGGTAACGCTGTTGTTGGCATCCTGCGGAGCCGATATTACGATTTCTTACGGCAACACCTCTTCGGGAACGGGGAACAATCCTCAGACAGACGGCAACACTCCCGGCGAATCCACGCAGGGCGGAGGAACACAGGTTGGGGTGATCGAGGTGGATTCTGTTGTTCTGAACCAAACCGAATACAGCATGAAATACGGTTCCACCTTTTTGTTGGTGCCCACGGTTCGCCCCTACAACGCAACGGCTGCCGTCGTGACCTACACGGTGGACAACCCTCAGGTGTGCGAGATCGAGCCGGGCGGAAACAATATTTGTAAGGTCAAGGCAGTGGGTGCGGGGCAGGCGATTGTGACCGCCAATTGCGGCGGACGTACTGCCACCTGCCGATTTACGGTCAGCGAGAGCAACTACGTTGTGCAGGCGGAAAAGATCAAGATCTACGGAGACGTGGAAAACATTCTTGTTGGTACGCAAAGACAGTTCACAGCGGTGATCACTCCTGAAAATGCGACCGATAAAAGCATGGAATGGTTTAGCTCCAATCCCCAAATCGCCACGGTGGATGAAAACGGTGTTCTCACCGGCGTGAAGGAGGGCAAGACGGTGCTGAGCGTTTCCACGGCAGACGGTGCGATCCAAGACAAGGTAGAGATCTACATTTTGAAAACGGCAGTGAAGCCCGGGGTCGACAGTGTAACCAGCGTTGTGCTGGCAGAGCCGAACGTTACCATCCGTGTGGGTGAAACCTTCAAGATCGAGGCAACGGCAATGCCGCTGACCGCTCCCGAGCGCGGCATCTGGTACGTGAACGAAACCAAGGAATATATTACGGTAGACAAGAACGGACTGGTGACCGGAATTAAACCCGGCAGTGCCAGAGTAACGGTGGGAAGTCAGGATGGCAAACGGAACGTTTGTACCACCTGCCGTGTGACCGTTCTTCCTGCGGAGTAAAAAACATCCGAGTGCAAGGCACTCGGATGTTTTTTGTTACAGCTCGGAATACAGCTGATAGAGTTCGCTGTAAATGCCGCCCTTTTGTATGAGTTCTTCATGGCTTCCCGATTCCTCAATGCCGTTTTCGGTCAGCACTAAGATGCGGTCTGCTCCTTTGATGGTGGTAAGCCGATGGGCGATGGTGAAGGTGGTGCGTCCTTTTGCCAGCTTTTCAAGGGATTTCTGTACCAGCCGCTCGCTTTCGTTATCCAGTGCGGAGGTTGCTTCGTCCAGGATCAGAATGGGCGGATTTTTGAGGAACACGCGGGCGAT
>SVRH01000096.1 GCA_015064925.1 Oscillospiraceae bacterium
CGACGAGTTGGCATCCCGCCACGTCATCGACCACAAGGTCAAGCAGGAAAAAATGACAAAGTAAAAACAAAACGATCCGAGCCTCGGCTTTGCCGAAGCTCGGATCGTTTGCTTTTGTCAATTTACAGCGAAAGATATGCCAGCGTGCAGGGCATGGTGTGGCTTTTGTTCACCTTGTCGGGGCCTGTGACCAGATTGAAGCAGGAGGCGATGATCTTTCCGTCATAGAAGATGGGCTCGCCGGGCTGATTCAGCTCGCCGTGCAGACCGTCGGTATCAGGGGAGGCGGCAATGCGCTTCACCTTGCCGTCGGGGGTGACCTTTGCCAGCGCGTTTGCCGAAAAGTCGGCAATGTACAGATTCCCCTTGTCGTCAAAGCACATTCCGTCGGTGGACTGCAGCTGAGTGGGATCCTTGGCAAACAGCACGGTTTCCTTCACGTTGCCAGCCTCGTCCAGGGTGATCCTCCACACCGCGCCGTCACCGAAGTTTCCGACAAAGAGATCGCCCTTTTCGTCAAACACGATGCCGTCAAGACCGTACTGACAGTCGGGATTTTCGGTCACGAAGGGACAGAACAGATTGGGATCCGACAGCGTGTTGGTGACCTTCACGTCCACCTCATCCTTGCCAAAGCGGTAAATGCCGCTGACCAGCTTGCCGTCCTGTAAGCCCTCGGGGTGCATATAGCTCTGGGTGACGTAGAGATAGCCATCCTTGTAGCGAATGCCGTTGGGATGCTCCATCCCCTCTGCCACAGTGACGCAGGAAAGGACGTTGCCCTCTCTGTCCGCCATGATCTTCAGCACTCTTCCCTTGTAGAGCAGCTCCTCCTTCTCGCTCCAGCCCTGATTGTCGCAGACGTACAAATAGCCCTCGTCGTCAAAGGCGATGCCCATGTTGCGTGCCTTGCCGGTCTCGGGATGCACGGGCACGTCGAACCAGCGCTCGATCTTGCCCTCGCGGGTGATCCGCATCATCACGCCCGATTGGCTATCGTCCGCAAAATTGGGGCAGGAAAGGATCAGATTGCCCTCGGCATCGATCGCCATGCCGTCGGGGGTGGAAACGCAGTTGGGAAGCACCGCGTACAGCTTTGTTTTTCTCATATCTCTTTGCCATCCTTTGTCATTTCGTTCTTTTTCCATTGTAACACGCTTTGCGCCGTTTGTCAATCATACTTTCTCTTGACAATCGCTGCAAAGTGCGCTACAATGAAGGTATCAATCATGCTCGGAGGTATTTGGTATGAAAAAAAGAGTTTGTTTTTCCGTTTTAGCCATGCTGCTCTGCCTTTTGATGTCGGGAGGCTCGCTTGCATCCTACGCCGACGGCTCCCACGGCTTTTACATGAACTGTGATGCCTCGGTGACCGGCGGCAAGTCAGACGGCTTCATGATCGATTTCTATTCCGACAGTGCCGACGCTCTTTGCACCTACTTTTCCAATGCCAACTGGAGCATGAACACCGACGCCACCGCCAAGCGCTTCAATTATAAGTCCATCACGGGCGGCGGTGCCTACGCAGGGCTGCAGATCCTTGACCACACCACCCAGCGCCGCGGCATCATGTCCTTCTGGCGCTATGATTACATCGACGGCAAGACCGGAAAGAAGGAGCATCTCTACGCCGAGGCGATCTACGGCAAGACCACCCACTACGACAACGAGGGCAGCGGCACCTCCTGCGTGATGCCCTTCGACTGGGAAAGCGGTCGCTGGCACCGCCAGCTGCTTCTCTGCTGGCAGGACGTCCAGACCGGCTACACCTTCATGGGCACCTGGTTCTACGATTACGAGGAGGACGTTTGGTCGCTCTTTGCCTACTACAACACAAAGCTGGTGGGCTCCTACATCCAGGGCGGTGTGGGACAATTCCTTGAAAACTTCTCCGAAAGCCAGGGTGCGCGCTACCGCTCCTTCCGCTATCGCAACATCTACTTCCTGCCCCACGGCGAAAGCGAGTGGGTCTCCTCCCCAACGGTGAGCCTGCGCAGCGACGGAAATCCCAAGGCGTTTGGCGAGGCAAAGCTGGGCATTTCCGAGGACAACACCTACGTTTGGGCATCGGTTGACGGCAAATCCGAAACCGACACCGACCATGAGATCAAGATCACCCCGACCCTGACCCAGCCCGAGCGCCCTGCCACCATCGGCACCCCCAAGATCTCCGAGATCACGGTGGACAAGCAGGCAAGCGGTGTCTTAGTGGATTGGGAGCTGGACGAGCACAGCACTCCCCAGCTGTCCTACACCCTCAAGGTCTTTGACACAAGCGGCAAGCAGCTTTCCATCCGCAAGGCGTCCCGTCCCGAGGTGGAGAGCCAGTCGTTTGACACACTGAAGAGCGACGCGGTGCGCGTGGAGCTGACCGTCACCGACGTGTTCGGTCAGAGCACCACGAAAAGCTTTGAGACCGAAAGCTACAAGCTGGCGCTGGAGGGCAAGACCCCCGCAGGCGACGGCAGCGAGACGCCCGAGGGCAGCGAGGCACCCAAGCCCTCCGTGCCCTCCGTGCCCTCCGAGCCCGACAAGACCCCCACCGAGGGTGGCTCTTCCTCCGAAAAGGAATCCAAACCCGAAAAGGACAGTGCTCTGCTGCCCGTGATCGTCGGCGCATCGGTGGGCGGTGTGCTGATCCTCGGCATCCTGCTCGTCATCCTCAAAAAGCGTAAAAATAACCCGTAAAGCAGTAAAAGGACAGAGAACGCCTTGTTCTCTGTCCTTTTTTTATGCCGTCACGGCAGGGTCTATGGCAGGCATCGGCGCTGCCTCCTCCTGCGCCTGCACCGTGGGCTCGCTGCGCTTTGCCACCGATTGGGTCAGCCCGAAGCTGACCGAAATGGCATCGTCCACCCGACGCATCAGCCGCTCGTCCAGATGCCCCATCTTTTCCCCCAGCCTTCGCTTGTCAAGCGTTCGGATCTGCTCCAGCAGGATCACCGAATCCCGCTGCAGTCCCGTCCCATCCTCTCTTTCAATGCTGCCCCGCATCACGTCAATGTGGGTGGGAAGCTTGGTCTTTCCCATGCGGCTGGTGATGGCTGCCGCGATCACCGTGGGACTGTATCGGTTGCCCACGTCGTTCTGTACGATCAAAACGGGCCGCATTCCGCCCTGCTCCGAGCCCACCACCGGGCTCAGATCCGCATAGTATATATCTCCTCTCCTGACTGTCACTTGATTCACACTCCGTTAATTGATTTTTCCACTTTCATTTTTTCCAGATCGAAGCGTTTTTAGACATGGAAGTTTTTATAAAAATGAAAAACAGCGGCGATACTCCTCCGCTGTTTTCAGTATATGCAGCTCATCCCTCTTCGGTGGGCTTCTTGCGTTTTTGACGCAGCTGCTTGAAAAAATCGCGCAAAAGGTCTGCGCACTCCTTCTCCATCACACCGCCCTGCACCTCGGCGCGGTGCAGCGGATAATGCTCGTTGAGATTCAGCGCCGAGCCAAGTGCGCCGCAGCTTTTGTCGGGGGCGCCGTAAACGATGCGCTTGACCCTGGCGGACAGCGCCGCCCCTGCACACATGGGACAGGGCTCCAGGGTGACGTACAATTCCCCCTTGTGCAGTCGCCAGCCCGAAAGCCGTTGACAAGCCTCGTTGATGGCTTCCATTTCGGCATGGCAAAGGGCATTTTTCTGCCCTTCCCTGCGATTTCTGCCGACCCCTGCCACCTTGCCGTCAAAGACCAGCACGGCGCCCACGGGCACCTCGCCCTCCGTTGCTGCCTCCTTGGCAAGCGCCAGCGCCATTTGCATATATTCAAGATCCTTGTTTTCTTCCATACGTCCTCTTTGCTTCAAGCGGTACTTTTCTCACCCCAAGGTGAAAAAATCTCCTCAATTCTTCATTCTTCATTGCAAAAAGGCGGCTGCCGCCGCCTTTTTGTGTTACTTGATGGGAGTGGTTTCAAAATCGGTGGCATTCAGGAGCGAAAGCTTGATCTGAATGAAATCCAAGATCGAAATACGTCCGTCACCCGACACGTCGGCTGCCGCGGCATAGCTGCCTGTCAGCTCCTTTTGTCCGCGCACGTGTGCACGCACCTGCAGCATATCGGTGATGTTCACCCGTCCGTCTCCGTTGACGTCGCCCCGTACCACCACGGTGTAGGAGCAATAGACCTTTCCGGTCTCATCCTCGACCTTCAGCACGTCCCCCGTGGCTGCCACGGTGGACAGATCGCTGATCTTCTTGCTGCCGCGGTAGATCGAAAGTCCGTGGGTGTCGTCCAGATGGTCGGTCAGCACCGTGTACTTCATCCCCCTGCCAAGAGCTCCGATGAGCTTTTTCGTTTGGTTGATGGGAATCATCTCGGAGGTCAGGCTCTGTGGCAGCGTGAACTGCACCGTGCTCGGGCTCTCCTTGCCTGCGTAGACGGTTTGGGTCTCGGCGTACCGCTGGGTGAACACGTGTCTGCCGGGCAGCAGACCCGTAAAGGTGGGGTCCGCCTGCCATTTGCCGCCGTCCACGCGGTATTCCATGCCCGCAACCCGCACCAGCGTCACCGAGGTGGCGGTGTAGGACAGCACCTTGGGGGCATCGGCATCCTTTCCCCGCAGCTTTTTGGTGACGATCACCGTTTCGGGGGAGGGATCGCCCGCCGCCACCGTTTCTGTTTCTGCCGTGCGGCAGTAGAAGGTATAGGCGGTGTAGGGCTCCAGCGAACCGAAGGTGGGGCTTGTCTGCCAAGCACCGTTGTTCATGCGATATTCATAGCCCGCCTTTGCCACAAGGGTCACCGAGCTTGCGGTGACCTCCTCCGCGGTGGGCGCCTCGGGCTTCACTGTGGAGGGATTCTTGGTGGTGCGGATCTTAGAGGCGGCACTTTCCCCGCTGGGGGCGGTGTCCGCCGTTTCGGCAATGCGGCAGGTGAAGCTGTACTCGGTGTTCAGCGCAAGCCCCATGAACACGGGACTCGACTGCCATTTGCCGCCGTTCATGCGATATTCGTAGCCCTCTGCCGACGCCAGCGTGATGGAGCTTGGCGTGCGCTGCACCGCCACCGGTGCTGAGGGAATCTGGGTCACGCTCTTCTTGGCGGTGGTCACGCATACCGCCTCGCTGGCAGCGCTTACGCTGTTGGTCGCGGTGGCTGCCACGCGGCAGACAAAGCTGTATGCCGTGTTGGGCTTGAGCGCGGAAAACAGAGGCGATTTGAACCACTGCTCGCCGTCCATGCTGTACTCCATGCCCTCCATGAAGGTAAGGGTCACCGTGGTGTCGGTGAACGCCTGTACGGTGGGGGCATCCGGTGTGGGAGCAGGGGGAGGCAACGTGCTGACCACCAGCGCCTCGCTGCGGTCGCTGGCGTAGCTGTCCTCGGTCTCCGCCAGGCGGCGGTAGAAGGAATACTCGGTCATGGGAAGCAGACCCTCAAAGCTGCCCACCGTCTTCCAGACGCTGCCGCCCACGCTGTATTCGTAGCCCGGCTCGGTCTTGAGGGTCACCGTGTAGGCATCCCTGTACTCAAGGGTGGGGGCGGTGGGGGCATCGGGCTTGTCCTTGACCTTCTTCACCATGGAAAATTCACTTTGGAAGAAATACGTCTTTTGGCTCTCCGACTGAACGGCAAGCATGAAGCGGTGGTCTCCCGCCGACAGCGAGCCGAATTTCAGTCCGATGTTGATATTGCTGTCGGCGGGAGA
>SVRH01000097.1 GCA_015064925.1 Oscillospiraceae bacterium
GAAGCTGTTTGCCTACACGCCTTGCTTCCGCCGTGAGGCAGGCTCTCACCGTGCGGATGAGCGCGGCATGGTGCGTGGACACCAGTTCAACAAGGTGGAAATGTTCCAGTTCTGCCGTCCCGAGGAGTCGGATGCGGCATTTGAGGAGCTGGTGACCAAGGCGGAAAAGCTGGTGGAGGGACTGGGCTTCCACTTCCGCACCGTAAAGCTGGCAGCGGGCGACTGCTCTGCCTCCATGGCAAGAACCTACGATATTGAAATTCTGATCCCTTCGATGGACGGCTACAAGGAGGTCTCCTCGGTCTCCAACGCAAGAGATTATCAGGCACGCCGCGGCAACATCCGCTTCCGCCGCGAAGCCACCGGCAAGACCGAATTTGTACACACCCTCAATGGCTCCGGTCTGGCAACCAGCCGTATCTTCCCCGCACTTGTGGAGCAGAATCAGATGGCTGACGGTTCGGTCAAGGTGCCCGAGGTGCTGCAGAAGTACCTTGGCTGCGAAATCATTCGCAAGACAAAGTAAGGCGCAAAAATGAACCTGTTTGAAGTAATTCGAGATGCTAGAGGGGGAATCACCCCCGAGTTGATCGTTTGGGCGCTGTTCATCGGCTTCTCGATCGCCCTTGTTTGGATTTTGTTCAGCAAGCGGTATATGGGCAATTTCATCCATGCGCTGCTTGCCAAAGGGGCAGACAGCCCCGACAAGGCGCTGACGCTGAAGGAGCTGGGATACGAGAAAAATCCCTTTGTGAAGCAGGCACTGCTTGGCAAGAGCGCCTATTCCGGTCTTGTGTTTGAGAAAAACGAAGCGGTGGTGATCAAGGGTGACTCGGTCATTCCCGTCATCCGCCGCAAGGTGGACTTTGCCAGCGCGCGCTTTTACATTCCCCGCGTGCTCATTCCCCGTGCCGAGCTGCGCTATGAGCGCAAGGGCACGCATCTGATGGCACTACTTGTGGGTGTGGTTGCATTTTTTGTGCTTTCCATGCTTGCCATCGCCTATATGCCCGAGATCAAGGCTTTGATCGCGGATCTGCTCTGATTTTTTGCGAAGGGAGGACTGCTTGTGACAGCTCCGGTCAAAAAAGAACAAAATATATTCGTACGCTTTGCGATCCTGATCATCGCTGCGGCGGTTCTGTTCGTGGTGGGCACCCTTGCCATCCTGTATTTCGGTCTGGGCTACCGCTACGTGAGCTATAGCTACGAGCGTACCGACGGTCAGACGGTGCGGCAGGTGCGCGCGCTGCTGCGCGTGGACGATCAGGGCGAGGTGCTGACGGGCAACGTCTGGGGAGATGACGGCGTGGATTTCAGCGTCGATCAGGTCCGCAGCGGCTATTACACCGTAAAATACTCAAACGGCGATCTGTACGAGGGCGGACTCGACCGCCTGCTGCGCAGCGGCTACGGAAAGCTGAGCCTTGCCAACGGCGACGTTTACGAAGGAAATTTCGTGGAGAATATGCCTTCGGGTCAGGGAACCTATACCTATTTCAACGGAGATAAGTATGAGGGCGAATTCCGGGGCGGCAAAAAGAGCGGCACCGGCGTGTACACCTGGGCGCCTGTGGAGGGCGAGATCCAGCGGGTGTACGAGGGCAGCTTTGAAAACGATATGCGCAACGGCTACGGCGTGTACTACTACGCCGACGGCTCACGTTACAGCGGTGAATTCGTCAACGATCTGAAGGTGGACGACAACGCCACGCTCATCATCCAAAATCCCGACGGCAGTCAGGACGTGTACGTGGGCGGCTTTGTGGAGGACATCAAGTCGGGCTACGGCGAGTATCGCTGGGAGAGCGGCGCGTTCTACGTGGGCGAGTTTGCAAACGACGTCATGGAAGGGCAGGGGACCTATACCTGGCCCGGCGGTGTGCATAGCTACACCGGCACGTTTAAGGGCAACAAGCCCTATATTGAGGATATCGAAGTAACCGAATAAAAATGCGTAGGGAGGCACCTTTTATTGGGGAACCTCCCTATTATTATCGCAGAACTTTTGTGCTGACGCAGAGCGTCAGAATGGAGAAGGATATGAAAACACTTTTGGCGATCGACGGCAACAGCATCATCAACCGTGCGTTTTACGGCGTGAAGCCCCTTACCAACAAGGACGGTCTGCAAACGGGGGCGGTGTTCGGCATGCTGAACATCATTCTGTCGCACTTGGATGCGCTGAAGCCCGATTACGCGGCGGTGGCGTTTGATATGCGCCATCCCACCTTCCGTCACGCCATGTGCGATGGCTACAAGAGCAACCGAAAGGGAATGCCCGAGGAGCTGGCTCTTCAAATACCCTACGCAAGACGGGCGTTGGAGGGGCTGGGCATCACGGTGCTGGAAAAGCAGACCTACGAGGCGGATGACATTTTGGGAACCCTTGCCTCCTTGTCCGAAAAGGAGGGCGACTGCCGCTGCTACCTGCTCACGGGTGACCGTGACAGTCTGCAGCTGATCTCGGACACCACCTTCGTACTGCTTGCCGGAAACAGTGAAACGGTGACCTACGACAGAGAGAAATTTTTTGAAAAATACGGCATTGCGGTGGAATCCTTCGTGGATCTCAAGGCGCTGATGGGCGATACTTCCGACTGCATTCCCGGGGTACCGGGGGTGGGAGAGAAGACCGCGCAGAAGCTGCTTTTGGAGTTTGGCTCGCTGGAGGGGATCTTTGCGAACAAGGAGCATCCCTCCCACAAGCCCGCCCTGAAGGCAAAGCTGGCAAGCGGCGAGCAGCTGGCTTTCCTTTCGAGAGATCTGGCAAGGATCTGCCGCGAGGTGCCGCTGGAGATCGGTCTTTCCGATCTGGCGCTGCGTCGGGCAGACAAGGGGGCTCTGCTGTCCCTCTTCACCGAGCTGGAGTTCGGTTCGTTCATCAAACGGCTTGCGCTGAATGAGCAGGATGAGGAAAAGAAGAAAGCAAATGACGATGAGATCCCCTTTGAGGATGCGGACGAAGCCACACTGCTTTCGCTTGACAAGAACGTTCCCTGCGCGGTGACGGTGGAGGAAAACGCACTTTTGGTCTTTGACGGCGAGCGTGCGCTGCGGGTCACCTTTGACAGCTTTGAAGGGGTGGCACCCTTCTTTGCCCCCGACCGCGCCCTGGTGCTTGCCGAGACCAAGCCCCTTTACCGCAGACTGCTTGCCCTGGGGGCGCCTCTGCCCGAACGGGCGCAGGACTGCAGCCTCGGCGCCTACGTGCTCAATGCGTCTGAGGGGGATTTCACCCCTGCAAGGCTTGCCCTTGCCTACCTTGGAAAAACGATGACGGGCGAGGATCCGCGGATCCTGCTTTCGCTGTGGGAAGTCATTGAGCAAAGGCTTGCGCAGACCGATGGCATCCAGCTTTACCGCGATATCGAGCTGCCGCTGTCCGCCACCCTTGCCCGCATGGAGCACGCGGGCTTTCGCGTGGACAGACAGGGACTGGCGGCGTACTCCGAGCAGCTGCAGACCCTTGCCGACGGCTACGCCGCGGGCATCTACGCGCAGGCGGGAAGGGAATTCAACATCCAGTCGCCCAAGCAGCTGGGACAGATCCTGTTTGAGGATCTGGGACTGCCCGGGCTCAAAAAGACCAAGAGCGGCTACTCCACAAACGCCGAGGTGCTGGAGAAGCTGCGGCCCTACCACCCCATCATCGATCTCATTTTGGATTACCGCAAGGTGACCAAGCTGCGCTCGACCTACACCGAGGGGCTTTTGCGGGTGGCGGACGAAAACGGCGTGGTGCACACGGTGTTCGGGCAGACCGGCACCGCCACCGGCAGACTGTCCTCCTCCGAGCCGAACCTGCAGAACATTCCCATCCGCACCGAGATGGGACACGAGCTGCGGCGTTACTTCCTGCCCTCCGCGCCCGGTCGTCTGCTCATTGACGCGGACTACTCGCAGATCGAGCTGCGCATCCTTGCCCACATGGCGGGGGAAAAGACCATGCAGCAGGCGTTCTCGCTGGGCATCGACATCCACACCGTCACCGCCTCGCAGGTGTTCGGCTGTATGCCCGAGCTTGTGAGCCCCGAAATGCGCAAGAAGGCAAAGGCGGTGAACTTCGGCATCGTGTACGGCATTTCCGATTTTTCGCTGGCGGGGGACATCGGCGTTTCCAAAAAGCAGGCGGCGCAGTACATTGCCGACTACTTTGCCACCTACCCCGGCATCCGTGCCTTCATGGACGGCTCGGTGGAGAGTGCCAAGGAGTGCGGCTACACGGTGACCTTGCTTGGCAGACGGCGCTATATACCCGAGCTTTCATCGGGCAAGGCGGTGCTGCGTGCCTTTGGCGAGCGGGTGGCGATGAACAGCCCCATTCAGGGCAGCGCTGCCGACATCATGAAGCTGGCGATGCTGCGCACCGAAGAAGCGCTCTTGGCGGCGGGACTTGACGCAAAGCTCATTTTGCAGGTGCACGACGAGCTGGTGGTGGACTGTGCCGCAGAGGATGCCGAGGCAGCAGCCGCCATTTTGCGACGCGAGATGGAAAACGCCCTGACGCTGAGCGTTCCGCTGACGGTGGAATTGTCAATGGGCGAAAACTGGTACGAAAACAAATGAAAAACAACCGCAAGGCTTTGGAAGTCTTGCGGTTGCTTGTATTTTGAAGCGTTATACGCCGAACAGAAGGGTGGCGTAGGTCGGGAAGGGCCATTTGTCGGCGGGGACCACCTTTTCGCAGGCGTCCGACACCAAACGCAGCGCCTTCATGGCGGAAAGCACCTCGTTTTTGTAGAACTGTGCCTGCTCTGCGGTATCTGCGACGAGCGGCGCTTTCTGCATGGTGGCTTCCAGCACCTCGGTGCGCTCGTACAGCTGTCCCACCAGATCGGACAGTCTGTCCGCGTCCGCCTTGACCGACGGATGACGGATGAGCTGTGCCTCGGCGGCACGCTTGGCGGCGTACTCGCAAACGGTGGGCAGCACGTCGCGCTTTGCCATGTCCAGCATGGTGTTTGCCTCGATGCGCAGCACCTTGCAGTAGTTTTCCAGCATGATCTCTGCGCGGGAGTCCAGCTCCGCGCGGGAAAAGATGCCCATTTTCGTGAAGAGCGCCACGTTCTTCTCGCTTGCCAGACGCGGAATGGCGTCGGCGGCGGTGCGCAGATTGGAAAGGCCTCTTGCCTGGGCTTCCTTCTCCCAGTCAAGGGAGTAGTTGTTGCCGTTGAACACAATGCGCTTGTGGTCGCGGTAGGCGTCGCGGATGATGCGACGGGCGGCAGCCATCGGATCCTTTTTGCCCTCCAGACGGTCGGCAAAGCCCGAAAGCACCTCGGCAAGCATGGTGTTCAGCGCCATGTTGGCGTCCGAAATGGACTGGGAGGAGCCCACCATGCGGAATTCAAATTTGTTGCCCGTGAAGGCGAAGGGAGAGGTGCGGTTGCGGTCGGTGGTGTCCTTTTGGAAATCGGGCAGCACGTGCACGCCGGTCTGCATGTTGGCAAGCTTGGCGGGGGAGTACTTCTTGCCCGACTCCACGCAGTCCAGAATGGCACTCAGCTCCTCGCCGAGGTAGATGGAAATGATGGCGGGAGGGGCTTCGCCTGCGCCCAGACGGTGGTCGTTGGAGGCGCTTGCCACCATCACGCGCAGCAGATCCTGAT
>SVRH01000008.1 GCA_015064925.1 Oscillospiraceae bacterium
AGGATCTCATCCGTGCCGCCTTCGGTGTGGACTACGGCATCGTGGAAACGCTGGCACACTACCGCGCCGCCAAGCATTTTAATCCAAAGGTCAATTTCATTTTGGACATCGGCGGTCAGGACATCAAGTGCTTCCGCATCAAGAACGGCGCCATCGACAGCATCCTTCTCAACGAAGCCTGCTCCTCGGGCTGTGGCTCCTTTATTGAAACCTTTGCCCGTAGCATGGGATATCCCATTGCCGAGTTTGCTTCCCTTGGCCTTTTTGCAAAGGCTCCCGTGGATCTGGGAAGCCGCTGTACCGTCTTCATGAATTCCAGCGTCAAGCAGGCGCAAAAGGACGGAGCGGACGTGGGAGACATCTCAGCCGGTCTTTCCATCAGTGTTGTCAAAAACGCGCTTTACAAGGTCATCCGCGCCACCTCTGCCGACGAGCTGGGCGACAACGTGGTGGTACAGGGCGGTACCTTCTACAACAACGCCATTCTGTGCAGCTTTGAGCTGGAGCTTGGCAAGGAGGTTGTACGTCCCTCCATTGCGGGACTCATGGGCGCCTTCGGCGCGGCACTGTACGCCAGACGCAAAGCGGAAAAGCACCCTGAACGCAGTTCTGCCCTCATCACATCTGATGCTCTGGAACGCTTCGTGCACACCTCCCGTACCGCGGTTTGCAACGGCTGCGGAAACCATTGCAGCCTGACCGTCAATCAATTCGAGGGCGGCAAGCGCTTCATCTCGGGCAACCGATGTGAAAAGGGGCTAGGCGTAAAGGTCGACGAAAAGCTTCCCAATCTGTACGAATACAAAACAAATCACCTCACCTCACTCATGGAGGATCAGGGGCAGCCCATCCGCGGCACCATTGGTCTGCCTTTGGGGCTTGGCATGTACGAGCTGGCGCCCTTCTGGCACGGTATCTTCCGCGCCCTCGGCTTCCGCGTGATCCTATCAAAGCTCTCTGATCGCGCTCTCTACGAAAAAGGGCAGTTCTCCATTCCCTCCGACACTGCATGCTATCCCGCCAAGCTCATGCACGGCCACATCGAATGGCTGTTGGAGCAAAAGCCGGATGCCATCTTCTCGCCCTGTCTGACCTATAACGTCAACGAATACGCGGGCGAAAACCACTACAATTGCCCTGTAGTTGCCTATTATCCCGAGGTGCTGCGTGGCAACATGGAGGGTCTTGCAAGCACCACCTTCCTCTATCCCTACCTCAATATCAACGATGAAAAGGTTCTCGCCAAGAGCCTTAGTGAAGCACTCAGTCCGATTTTTGGCAAGATCCCTCTGTCCGAGATGCGCAGAGCTGTAAAGCACGGCAGTGAGCAGTACGAAAACTATATGCTGAATTTGTCATATGAGGGAGCAACTGCTCTGCGTTATGCCAAGGAGCACGGTAAGCGTGTCATGATCTTAGCAGGCAGACCCTACCACACCGACCCCGAAATCTGTCACGGTATCGACCGTTTGGCTTCTTCGCTTGGATTTGTGGTGGTCAGCGAGGACAGCATCTTCGGGCTTTCTCAGCCCCGCAAGGTGGACGTGCTCAACCAGTGGACCTACCACTCCAGACTCTACCGCTGCGCGGAATTTGCCGCCACCCACAAGGGTGTAGAGCTGGTACAGCTGGTATCCTTCGGCTGCGGCCTGGACGCAGTCACCACCGACGAGGTGCGCTCCATTTTGGAACGCCGCGGGAAACTGTATACTCAGATCAAGATCGACGAGATCACAAACCTTGGAGCCGTCAAAATCAGACTGCGTAGCCTGATAGGCGCGTTGGATGAAAAAGAAGGTTAAGCTATGAACACACCAAACGAACAAAAAACATATCCAATCTTTACCGAGGAGATGAAAAAGGATTACACGATCCTCGTGCCCACCATGCTCCCCGTTCATATCAAGCTGCTTACCAAGATCATGAAGTCATACGGCTACAACGCCGTGATGCTGGAGCCATCCCTCGACCGTAAGATCCCCGACACCGGCATCAAATACGTACATAACGACATTTGCTACCCTGCACTGCTGGTCATCGGTCAGTTTCTGGTGGCGCTGGAAAGCGGCGAATACGATCCGAACAAGGTGGCTCTGCTCATTACCCAGACAGGTGGCGGCTGCCGTGCCTCCAACTACATCCATCTGCTGCGCAAGGCACTGGAGAAGGCGGGATACGGTCACGTGCCCGTGATCTCCTTCAACGTTTCGGGTCTGGAAAAGGATTCCGGCTTTCAGATCACCTTCCCCATTCTGCATCGCATGATGTATGCCGTACTGTACGGTGACCTGCTGATGTGTCTGAAGAATCAGTGTCTGCCCTACGAAAACAACAAGGGCGATACCGAGGCACTGGTGGAATACTGGACAAACCGTCTGGCAGAGGATATGGAAACCAAGCGCGTTTCCTACCGAAGGATCAAGAGCATCTACACCGAGATCGTCAAGAGCTTTGCCGCCATTCCCATGACAAAGACCGAAAAGGTCAAGGTGGGCATTGTCGGAGAGATCTTTGTCAAGTATTCACCGCTTGGCAACAACAATCTAGAGCATTTTCTCCTAGGGGAAAACGCAGAGTGCATGGTCCCGGGGTTAACCGACTTCTGTCTTTACACCATCTATGACAGCATCATGGACTATAAGCTCTACCGTCGCAATAAAAAATCGGTTTGGATCTATCGTATCGTTTACAGAATGTTTATAAACAAGCAGCTGGATCTGATCAAGGCCATTACCGAAAACAGTGACTTTGCTCCCATGTCCTCCTTCAAGCACGCTCCCGACCTTACCGAAAACCTCATCGGCAACGGTATGAAGATGGGCGAGGGATGGCTGCTGACCGCCGAAATGGTAGAGCTTTACAAGATGGGGGTCAAAAACATCGTCTGCACCCAGCCCTTCGGATGCCTTCCCAACCACATCGCGGGCAAAGGCATGATGAAGCCCCTGAAGGAAGCCTACCCCGATATCAATATCGTGGCGGTGGACTACGACCCGGGTGCCACCCAGATCAACCAGGAAAACCGCATCAAGCTGATGCTGGAAAACGCAAGAGACAGCCTGCGTCTTGAAAAAGAGGGCTCCCCTTCCGACGCCAAGGCTTCGCAGCGTGAGCTGACACCGGTATAGTAAAAAAGATCTGCCATAACGGCAGATCTTTTTGTTATTTAAGCTTCAGTCGCAGGTACTCTTCTTTCACAAGTCCGTACTTCTTTATCATTTCCTCGGCGATAGCGGCGGAGGCATCGTCGGATACGGTCTTGGAGCCGTGGGCGTCACAGCCAAGGATCACGTGGCAGCCAAGCTTACCCGCTTCCTCCCAAAAGATGGGATTCGGGTAATGTCTGCCGTCGCGGATGCCCAGCAGATTGATCTCAAGGGGCGTTTCTGTCTCCACCGCAGCCTTGCACAGACGACGGATCTCGCTGCGGTATTTCTCCTCGCTTCCCGTAAAGTTGATGATATCGGGGTGGGCAACGTAGGAATATACCCCCAGATGCATGGCTTCGATCACGCGGTCCACGTAGCCCACAAGGCGCTCTTCGTCGTCGGAAGCACCGCCGTTGTACAGCTTGCCGGGCTCACTGTCCACAAAATGCTGACCGAGGATCAGATAGTCGATGGGCTGCTGCTTCAAAAACGCAAAAGTTGCCTCAAAATCGTCGCGGTAATATTCCATTTCCACGCCGATATAAAGGCGAATGCGATCTCCAAACTCCTCACGCAAGGAAAGCAAGCTTTCAACGTATCCCGCGTATGCATCGGTGGTCATGCGAAAACCGGAATGGTGTCCGTCCGAAAAGATGTACGGCGAGTGGTCGGCAAAGCCAAGCTCCTCCATTCCCTTTTCAATGGCAGACTCCACGTATTCTCTGTCCTCGCCCCTTGCATGATTGCAGCGCATGGTGTGTGTATGATAATTGGTTTTCATTTTCCTTTCACCTCTTCGTCATCTTCTGATATTATAGCATTTTGAACAAAATTTGCAAGGCTTTTTTGTGAGAAAAGTGAATTTTAAATTTTTGTGCCCCAAGCTCTTGCAAAGAAGTCACTTTTTCAGTATAATATTAAAAATATCTTTTGAAATGAACGGAGGTACCACAATGTCGAACATCTGGCATGATATTTCTCCCAAACGCATCACTCCCGAGGATTTCATCTGCGTCATCGAAATTCCCAAGGGAAGCAAGAAAAAATACGAGCTGGACAAGGAAACGGGGCTTATTATCCTTGACCGTATTCTTTATACATCCACCCACTATCCCGCAAATTACGGCTTTATTCCCCGCACCTTCGGAGATGACAATGACCCCATGGACGTACTGCTCATCTGCTCGCAGGCACTGGAGCCCATGTCTTTGGTGCGCGCCTACCCCATCGGTGTCATCACCATGATCGACTCAAATCACCGCGATGAAAAGATCATCGCCATTCCCTTCAGCGATCCCACCTACAACCATTTCCGCGACATTTCCGATCTGCCGGCACACATTTTTGACGAAATGCGCCATTTCTTCACGGTCTACAAGAATCTGGAGAACAAGGAAACCGCCGTGGACGAGGTCATGGGAAGAGACGCTGCCATCGCCATCATCAAGGAATCCATTGATAATTACATCGAAAAATTCTGCAAATAAATATCGGGAGATGACCGTTTAGGTCATCTCCCTTTTTATTAGTTTACAGTCAGTTCACCGATACTGATAAAGGTCTGAGAGCCGCCTGCCTTACCGCACAGACGCACGCCGTCACACTTGGTGGGAGTGTTCAGTACAAAGGTATAGGTATCATAGTTCTTGCCATTATTCTTAAGCGGATATTCATCGCCGTCCATTGTGTATTCAACAGCCTTCCACTCTCCGTTCACCAGCACCTGCACTTCAAGCGTTGTAAACCAACCGCCGTTGCCGAAGCTCATACCCTCGGTGAAGACAACCTTGGAAACGGTCTTTTCTTCACGGTAGATATAGCCAACGTACGCGGTCTTACAGCCTGCGGGGTTGCCGTGGGGGTCGCCCAGCACGTAGGTATCGTACTGGCTGCCCTGAGAGGTGGGTGCCTTGCCGTCGCAAATGATGTTGATGTCGCGGGATCCGCCACCCCAAGGAGTGGTCACGTAGCAGATGATGATGGGCTTGGAAAGCAGAGATGCGCTACCGTCGGTGGCAATCTTCACTTCTCTTTCCACCTTCATTTCGGTACCCTTATCACCGGTCACGGTCAAAGTGATGGTGTAAACGCCCTTCTTTGCGTAGGTGTAGGATGCGGGAGTAACGTTATTGAATTTGTAACCGTCGCCCATGTCAAGCACGTAGCCGACGATCTTTTCATTCTTGGCGTAGGGAGTCAACTCCACGATCTTCACAGAGCTTCCGGTCACCTTCAGTTCAAGGTAGCCGAATACGCCGTCGGGCCACTGCTCGAATTCCACGGGGATGTACAGATTGTCCTTTTCAAAGGTCCAGCTCTTGTTATCGTTCTTGACAGCACCGGACTTTTCCAAAACCTCTCTCATCAGATCCATGTTCAGATCAATGGTCTCTCTGAAATTGTATTCAGTGAAGGAGAAATTGGTATTGATGTAATCCAGCGCGGATGCGTAGTTCTTGGGGAGCTTGGATGCGCCGTAATAGTTGCCCAGAATGGAAGCAGCGCTGGAGGGGTTACAGTCACTGTCCTGACCGCAGCGGGTGGACAAAATGATGGTCTTGTTGATGTCGCCTTCGCCGTACAGCATACCCAGAAGGATGTAGCCGGAGTTCAGCTTAGCGTCAATGTTGCTCTTGCCGGGCAGCTCGGGGCAAAGGTCCTTGGATGCCCACTTCACTTCCAGCTTGCGCCAGTTCTGTTCGAAGGTATCGCCCGCCTTATAGCTTTCGATCACGTCGTCCAGCAGATTGCGGAACTCGGTTCCCTCAGGAATGACCTCCACACCTGCGCGCCAGATCTCTTCAATGGAGGTGGCGGTATATGCCGCAGAGTGCATCGCAGTTACAAACACGCCGCCGTACACGCCGTCGCCATAGTTCATAATATGACCGATCTCAAAGGCACGCTTTGCTGCTTCATTGGGCATACCGGGATACATCATGCCAAGGAAGTCAGCCTCGATCTGCCAGTCGATATCGTCAGCATGGTAATTGTACAGGTAGCTGCCCGATTGGGGGAAAGGAATGCCGTTGAGCAGGTTCTGTCTACCCATGTAGTTGGCATGCCAAAGAGCGAACTTGGAGTCGCGGAAGGTCTCTGCCATATACTTGGGATCACAATCCACACCGTGATCCTTCATGGCATCCAAGAAGGGGATCTCTACGTACAGGTCGTCCTGACCAAAGGCGTCGTTGATCATTTCGGGCTTCCAGATGGGCATACCGGTTTCGGGGATCAGCTTGCCCGCATGGGTAAACTCTGTGGAAGCCGCCCAGGCAACGCCCACCATCTGACCGATCCAGCCGCCGGTGATCTTATCCTTCATTTCGGCTTCGGTAAGGGTCACCTTGCTCTTGGCAGGCACGTCGGGTTTTTGAGATCCTTCGGGCTTTTCAGATCCCTCGGGTGTTTCAGATCCCTCGGGTGCATCGGAGCCTTCGCCGGTTCCGGTACCGGGTTTGTTGTTGTCGGGGGCGTCATTTCCGGTGCTATTTGAGGCACCGCCGCACGCCTGCAGCAGCATTGCGATCAAGCACAGGATCGCCAACCATTTTGCAGATTTTCTCATATTGCGCTTCTCCTTTTTAAATTTTTATACTGTTTTTTTCACGAAAGGCATCGTTTTCTTTGCCATTTCGGTAATGGAAACCTTGTTATAACCCATGATATTGCTTTCCAGCGTATCGCAAACGCGATCGGTAAATTCTCTGGGCAGCGCCTTGTAACCGAGCATTACGCCGAGAATAGAGCCAACGGTGGCACCGTTACAGTCGGTATCAAGACCGGTCTGTACAGACAGACCCACGGATCTTGCGTAATCCTTTTCACCGTACAGAAGGGACGCCGCCACGATCTCTGCATTGGAAACGGTGTGGGTCCAGTCGTGACCGTTGCGTTCGTCCCAACGCTTGTGGATATCGGCAAAGCAGTCCTCCACAGAAACGCCGTCATGGTACATCTTGATGATGTTTTCCAGTGCCTCATAGGTTCTGGACTTTTCGGGGATCTCAGCCATACCGCGGCGGATCACCTTTTCGGGATCGTCACAGCCATAGGCGGCTGCCAGCATGGCGGAAACCCACATTTCACCGTAAATACCGTTCTTGATATGAGAGATGGAGGCATCTCTGTGCGCCATATCGGCAGCGGTTTCGGGATCGCAGGGGTTGATATAACCGAATACGTCACCGCGGATCTGTGCGCCGATCCATTCACGGTAGGGATTCTTGTACTGTGCGGACATGGGGGGCAGATATCCGTTGACGAAATTGCGATATGCGATTCTCTCAGCGGTGCAGTACGCATTCTTCACCTGCGTGCCAAGCCAAGTATACGCCACGTGATCGGAGGTGAAGTCTCTGCCGTGCCACTGCAACAGACGCAGCGCCACGATCATGTAGTTGGTGTCGTCATCGGGGGGCATTCTGCCAAAATCTCTGGGATATGCACAGCCTGCAATGTTCCAAGAAAGTCCCTTGCCCACTTCCTCTGTAATATCTTCCTTATCGATATAGCGGGTCATGGGGTAGTTGTTTGTTCTTTTCAAGATCTCCTGCAGTTCCCAGGACATGATGCCCTCCACGGGCTTACCAAGGAAACAACCGCAAACACGTCCATACCAAGCGCCAAGCATTTTGTCCTCGAGAACCTCGTCCGAGGGCATGGGCATTTCAAGATCGTATGCCTTTCTTGCCGCCTGAATACCGGGAAGATCGCTGGGCTCCACGTAGGGATAACCCTCCTTCATGGGCGCTTCGCTGACAAGGGTATACAGCACGTCTGCCATCTTTTCCTTGTATTCATTGTTTGGCATGGCAAACACGGCATCAAACAAAGCCTTGTACTGTTCAATGTCCTTGCCTTCCTCCACGGATTGCTTGAACTCAACGTCCAATTCCTTTTCGTAGCGCTCCCAGGTGGGGTGCTTATCATAGTTTGGCAGAATCTTCACTGTTTCTTTCCTCCTTGATTCTTCAGCGTTTTTCTGTAATTTAACGGCGATACGCCGTATAATTTCTTGAATTTTTCTCTGAAAAAGCTCTCGTTGCTGTACCCGATGCTGTGGATGATCGCACCGATGGGCATCTCGGTCTCTCTGAGCAGCCTTGCTGCCACCGAGCATCTCTTTTCATTGACGTACACGGCAAAGCTTTTTCCCACTGTTTTCTTCACGATGTTTCCCGTGTAAACAGATGAATATCCCAGCACCGCTGCCAGCTCCGAAAGACCGGCATCCTGTAAGTGTTCGTCTATGTAGCTGTCGATCTTTTGCAGCAGAGCCTCGTCGGCAGCAACGTAGCCTGCATCCTTTGGCTTCAGGCTTTTCTTGACAGCCTTCACCTCATCTGCATAGGGGATAGAGGGAGCAGCGCCCTTCTTGGAAACCGCCAGTGCCGAGGCGGCGCATGCCGTTTGAAGGATCTCCTCGGGCGGGTAGCCCCCCGCCAGTCCTGCGATAAAGTATCCCATAAAGGTATCTCCCGCAGCGGTGGTATCCACCACCGACACGTCATACGCCGAATGGAAGTACAGCTCGTTTCCGTCATGGTACATACAGCCCTTGTCTCCCAGAGTCAACACCACCTTCAACTTGGGATATTTGGCGCGCAGTGCCGAAACGATCTTGGCAGGCTCCTTGCATCCTGAAAGATATTCGCCCTCGATCTCATTGAGCACCGTATACGAAATCTTCTGAAAGTCGATCTTTTCAATATTCGCATCGATCGGAGAAGGATTGATCACCGTCTGCATTCCCTTTTCATGGGCGCGTTCCACGATGTACGGGGTATTGTTGATCTCGTTCTGCAAAAGGAGCAGATCTCCTTCTCCAAACTGCGCAAGCACCGAATCGATATATTCTTTGGAAAACATACCGTTGGAGCCCGAGTGGATCACAATGGAGTTCTCGCCCTTACAGCTTACCTGAATGACCGCGTGGCCGCTGGGCTCATCCATCTTTTGCAAAAACGTCACATCCACACCGCTTTCCGACATGGTGTCCAGCAGCAGTCCTCCGTCCGGTCCGATGCAGCCCGCATGGTACACCTTCTGTCCCGCCTTTGCGATGGCGATGGACTGATTGAGCCCCTTGCCGCCGGGAAAAACATCTCTGCGGCTGCTGTGCTCGGTTTCTCCCACCTTGACGATGTGATCCAGTTGATACACATAGTCGATATTGCAGGAACCGAAATTGACGATCTTCAAAATTTCACCCCTTTTCCTTGTTTTCATCTATTATATCACAAATTCATCTAAAAATAAAGAACGATTGTCAGTAAAAAACAGACCGATTGAAAGTTTTTCACAAGACATTTCGTTTACCGCCGCATATCTTGACAAATATCACCAAATCAACTAGAATAAAAACACCATTTCATTGGGAGGAAGCCATGGATTTTAAAGATGCCGTAATAGAGCTCAACGAACAGAATTACAGCTATACAAACGAAATACTGTATGAGATATGCAAAAAGTCGCCGACAATTTTAGATAAAAACACATTGGCAAGCAAGATCGAAATCATCGGTCGCGTCTACGCCGCCTCGCCCGAACGGCGCTCTTATAACCGCATCAGGTTTAAGGGGATAATCAATATAAACAAAAGTAAAGAAGAATACGAGATCGATCCCGACCACCATTCGTCACTTAAGTCCTCAAGCGATGCCACCTCTTTTCCTTCTTGGATCATCAAACCTTTAGGGGATGGACAGGGTAGTTTTTTTACCGAGCTTGCCGAACAATTACGCATAACCGAAGACTTTAAAGAGTCATATTCCTATTGTGAAAATCATTCCTTCAAGTTCGATCTTTCCAATGACGATATCGACTTGCTTAAACACGTCATCCGGTCGGTGCTGTTGTTTAATCAAATGATCAAAGCGGCTACCATGAAGGTGGACGGCGCACCCGAAACGATCACGCTCAAAATGATCGACAAACCAGAAAAGATATTTCCCGTACAGGTCAGAAATCAGATCTCCTTCTGCAGTAAGTTTTTGCATTTCCACCTGCCCAACCACATATTTATCATCGATAGTTATTCCAATAAGGGTGGCGCGCTGCTCTTTTCCGACAAAAACAAACCTGCCTTTCTGTCAAAAGCGAAGATCAATGGATGGGATTTGCTTGCGCCGTTCTCCTCAGCAGCTTCATCCAAGATAAAAAACGCAATTGATCAGAAGAGAATCAATTTTTACACGATTGCTCAAAATACAGATAACCAAAGCAATAACGGAAGCGAACACGCGGGAACGAACAACGACAAGGATTTTCTCGGAAAGGAATACGCAAATCATGCCCTGCGTGCCTATCTGCTTTGCTGTATATGCAAAAATGTCCCAATCGAACCGAAGGCGCAGATTCAATCAACCTCGGACATTAAGTCCTATCCGCGACTTGCAGACTGTATTTTGATGAATATAAAAGATACTGACAAACAACAAAACAGCAAGGACTACGACCGTAAAGAAGCATATGAAATGCTCAAAGCCGGGCAGTCACTGTAACCAAAATGCAAGCCAATCTTAATTGGCTTGCATTTTGTCCGTTTTATCGTACATTTCATTTGCTATACTGAAGCCGTAAGATCAATGAACGTATGAGAAAAGGAGAAACACATGAAAATCAAGCACCTTAGCGCCATCACCGATAAGGACGATCTGGTTTGTGAATACAACCTGACCTTTTCCCCCAACAAAAGCATTCACGTTTTGCACGGCGATGCCGCTCTTTCCATGACAATCTTCCTTGCCTCCTTCACGGGAGATTACAGCGCCTTTCCCGACTATCCTTCCGCCATCCTCCACAGTGAGGTAACAGTCGGTCAAAGCAATTACCGCCTTTGTGTGCTGCACGAGAAACAGGGCATGCGTATCAGCGCCAATTTCGATACCGAACGCTTTCGCCCAAACCATAGGGATACCGATCGGTACGTGCATCATATCGAACAGCTCGATCGATCGGAAAACAACTTCTTTTTTGGAGGCAGAGTAAAATACACAGCCCTTCCCCGCGGCGAACGCACCCGTATTCTGTTTGGCTTTGAAAATTGGCTAACGAATCTGGAACGTCAAGCACATCACAGCGAAAAGCCGCTTTACGTAGTCGATCTTCTGGATTACTTAGATGACAGCATCGATCTTGCTCCACTGTTCGATCGACTGGCAAATCTTCACCGCGAAGTATTTTTGACCTGTTATACCAAAAAGGAGATCACACACCCGCGCGCCGAGATAATCTTCGTGTAAGCAAGGAAAGACGTATGTTTTGTGATTGCATTCCCCCAAAAGGGACTTTCGGTGGCTGACTGCACCAAGCACGCCATCCGATGGATCTCGGATACCCAAAACTACCCTACTCGGAGGTATAAAAATGAAAGTGAATATCTGCTCGCGCAAGGAAGCGCTACAGCTCATTCAAAACGGCTTTCCCGAAAACACCGCCGTCATCAGCTTTTACACGCCCGCCTATCAAAAGAAAACGCAGGACAGGCTGGACTATCGCGGAAAGTGCAAACGCATTTTTTATGTTCCCGTTCATGACATTGATCCCCATTGTCTCGGAGATTTTTGCCTGACCTACGAAACCTATCTGCCCGAAGCGGATGCTCTTGCCGAATTTATCTGCAATGCCAAACGGGATGGCATGAATCTTTTGTGTCAGTGCGACTACGGGCAAAGCCGCTCCGCCGCCTGCGCCGCTGCCATTCTCGAGCATTTTGAAGGCTGCGGCATTGACATCTTCACCGACTATCGATACTATCCCAACCAAATGGTCTACCACAAGGTGTATGACGCTCTTCAAAAACGCGGGCATTGATTCCCAAAACGACCGCCATCTCCGTTTTATTTATACAGTGCAAAAGGACTTTCCGCCGGAAAGTCCTTTTGGCTTATATAATGCTGAATGTTCCGTCATCCGAGACAAGCTTGCCGCACCATGCGGCAACTCTGTTCCACTCGATAACGGTTTCTTCCTTTTCCCAAGCATGGAAGAACAAAAGATTTTCATCCTCGGTCCGAACAATCGAACAGTGACCCGCGCCCTTGACCATATCATTTGCCGTGAAGATCGGCTCGGGCAGCTTGTGCCACGCTTCTCTGTCAAGGGGATCCTTCCCCACCAGCTTCATCGCCGCAATACAGTAGTGCTCGCACCAAGAGCCTGCGCCCGAATAGGTGATATACAGCTCCCCGTCAATGACAAGCCCGTAGGGGCCTTCGTTGATAAAGGGATCCTCATCCTCACCGTTGGCGCCCAACTTCTCCCAATCGTATTCGGGAACAGAGATCAGATGGCGAGGCGAAGAAAGAGTATACGGATCCTTCATCTTCGCAATATAGAGATTTTGCGCCACATTGCGTTCTCCCTCCCAGCCGGACCAAACGAAATAGCGTTCTCCCTCCCACTCGATCACCGTGCCGTCGATCGCCCATTTATCGGTTTCATCCGCGATCTTGCCGTGCATGGTGTAGGACGCCATGGGATCTGCGCAACCGTTTTCCAAAACGTACATACGGTGATTGTGATTGTTTCCGTCATCACACGCCACGTAAATGTAGCACTTTCCGTCGATGATATGCAGTTCAGGTGCCCAAAGTTCCTTGGAATAGGGCGTTCCCTGCTCTGCCACGTACACCTTTTTCGGTGTTGCGTTTGCCAAGCCCTCCACGGTATCGGCGCAGATCACACTGATCGAATTGCCGGCAGAGGCAGCGCAGGCATAGAATTTGCCATCATAGCGGATCACGTCGGGGTCTCTGGAGGAGAAGTCGTCTTTAAAATCAAACAGTTTGTTCATGTAATCCTCACTTGTTTTTGCGCAGTGCATCCTTCATCTTCATGTAGTAGCCCTTGAGATCCTTCAGACGGATCTTACGAACGGCGATATCCGTCAGCAGCCAAACGGCAAGCAGCACGGAAATGATCACAATCGGATCATGCACCATTCGTATTCCCTGCGTTTTTACCCGCGCCAACGCATCTGTATCGGTAAACAGTGCTCCGTCGGTCAAAACGCACAAATTGTAAAGATACTGCTCGGAGCCTGCGGCGAACTCGTCGTATTCGATGGAATAGGACACCGCCAGCCCTGTATGCAGCTCATCCACAATACCGGCGCTGATATCTCTCTCGGTAATATACAGATCGTACACCCCCTCTGCTTCCATCGGCACGGTACATTCAAATCTGCCGGGGTATACCTGCGTCATCATATACTCGGCGCTCTTGTCCCCCCGCAGGATACTCATCGACACCGTATTGGAAGAGGTAAGGGAGGCAGTGGTCACCGACACCTTTACACGCTTTCCGTAGTTCTCGACCTCTGCGATCAGAGAAGAATCCCGATGCACCTCGGGCACTGTGGTCTTGATCATACCGAGTGTCAGCGTCCTGCCCACCTCGTCCGAAAGCCAACGATCCGACCAGGTTCCGTTCAAGTCACTGGTAAAGCAAGCAACGTTGCCAAATCCAAACTTCCACGAGGCATAAATGGGATTGCCCTCCTCGGTGGTCAGATACGCTGTGGCGGTATCCTTCAGCGTCGTACCCAAATAGCCGCCAAGGGTTGCCAGCGGCGCATCGCCGAGCGAGTCGGTGAGCGCACTGTCCTCCTTGATCACGGGTACAAAATCGCCCACGATCAGCGAGCTGACCCTTGCTTGCTCGGTCTCACTGAGCATAATATCGGGCAGCTCGTCGGCGCTGACGACGTAATAGTACCGTCCGTTTCCGTATTCGGCAATGTTTCGAAGAATATAAGACGAGTAGCCAAGACCGATGGTGGACACTGTGATGCCCTCCTCTCCCGCTTCGGTGGCAACAGAATAGTATCCGCTGTCGCTTGGTTGTCCGTCCGACAGAAACAGAATGTGCTTGATATTGGCGCCGCTCTTTTCCAGCTCTGTCTTTGCCAGCTCCAGCGCCTCGGTGTAGTAGGTTCCCCGCCCCAGCTCAAGAGCTGAAATCGTACGGGTCAGCTCTTCTTTATTGTTGGCATCCGCCCGTAAAAGCGGCGATTCCACCTGTGAGTTTTTGCTGAACGATACCACTCCCACGTAGTCGTTGTCGGTCATGGCATCCAGACACTTAATGGCGCCCTGCTTGGCGATCACAAACCGATCACCATTCATACTGCTGGAGCAGTCCAGCACCAGCATCAGCGCCACCGAATTGCCTCCGGTGCTTCCCTCCAGCGACAGCGTCACGGGAAGCATATCCTGAAGGAAGGTGTCCTGCATATCTCCATACATGAAGGTGTCTTTTCCGCCCACGGCAAACAAGGTTCTGCCATAGCTTCCCACGTATTCCTGCAGGATCTTTTCATATCCCCAAGGCAGATCGTAATACTCCACGTTGGAAAGCACCACCGAATCGTATTTGCACAGCTCCACCAGTGTTTTGGGAGCAGTTTTGGGGGTGACGGTCGTGATTTCATTTTCACTTGCCAGCACCTGCTCCAGTGTCTGCGCATTTGGAAGTGTATCCGCAATGATCAGCACTGTCGGCTGACCCGCCACCGAAAGGCAGGCAAACGATTCGTTGTTCTTTGTTACAGTATCCTTAGGCACCTGAAGCACCAAGCGGTAGGTATAGATACCTGCGCTTTGGGGAATCACTGTCATTTCCACCATGTTGCTTCCCTTTTTGATAGGGTACTCCTGCTCCTTTAGCAAAACATCGTTCTCGTACAGCTGCAAGACCGCCTGACAGTCGGTATTGCTCATCAGCTCCGCAGAAAGAGTGGCTTCATTTTCCTTGTACACACTCTCCGGCGCACTGAAGCTGCTGATCTGCACCTCCTCGGTGGGAAGTCCGGTGGTATCGTAATAGATCGCATCCAAACGGATGCTGCGGTTAGCCAGATCATACGCCGCCTTTTCGGCGTTTCCGCCCGTCTGCTTGCCGTCGGTGAGCAGAATGATCCGCAGCGCCTTATCGGCAGGGGCTAACGTAGCGGCATAGTTGAGCGCTCCTTCCAGATCGGTGGCTTCCACGCCGGGCGCAGTCAGGCTGAGCTTGCGATCATTCTCGTCCAGGCTAACGCAGTACACCTGATCCTCACCAAACGCCACCACTCCCACAGGGGTGGTCTTTTCGATCTTTTGCAACAGCTCGTCCGCGTGCGCCTGCATACTCGCCTGCACCGATTCGGTGCTGTGAGACAGATCCACCAGCAGAATGACCGCCTGCTCATTGACGTTTCTGACCACAGAAAAGCCCGCCAGCACAAACAAAAGTGCCGTTGCCAGCAGAGCGTGCAAAACCAGAGGAACGACCCTCTTTACGGTATATCTTCTCTTTTTGGGCAGCATGAAAAAGGGCAGCGCAATGATCGCCAGCACCGGCAGGAGCAGCAACAGGTACAGGGGATGTTCAAAGCTGATCTCAATACTGTTCATAATAGTACCACTCCCATTCAATCAGCAGTATCAAAAGGAACGCCAGCGCAAGCCAGAACCAAATGCCGGACGTTGCCATTTTAGGTTCGGTATTCGGCTCTGCAGACAGGGCGATATTGATCTCGTCTCCCGTCTGTGGTGCCGCCTCTTCCCTTGCGATATGTACAAAGAAATCGGTATACTCACTATGCTGCGCACCCTTCATGACCACCGTATAAATACCCACCGCGTCCAGCGGAAGAACACATTTTCCGTTTTCGGTATACAGAGTTCTGATCGTTTCATCGGGGTATTGCAGATACATATCTCCCGATCCCGGAAGAGAGGAGATCGTGATCGAATCTCCTGCAACATAGTCGGTCTTCGAGATCATAGTCGGGATCGAATATTCCAACAGATTGCCGATCAAAATCGGATAGTCCGCCATGAGGGGCAGATTGGAATTGTGCAGATCAAAGGAAAACACGGTAAAGCGCACGCCGTTTTCCCGCAGGGATGACATCATCACGGGAACGCTGTAACAGTACAGCAGCGGTTGCCAATCCCGGTTGCCCAAAAGCCCCGTATATTCCTTCACCACCGCGCCGTAAAAGCTCAGTCCGTTGTACAGATCGCTTTCCAGCTCCTTGTTGATCGAAATTCGTTCATGCTCCTCATAGAATGTGCCGCACTGTAAGCCCTGCGGCAAATGCTCGACTCCGAACACCACCACAGAGCCGTCCGTAGGGTATTCATCGGGTACGAGCCCGTCAAAAATGTACAGATCCATACCCTCAAGCGCCACGTCCTCCAGAGAAGGCACAACAGTGACCTCACAGCTGCCAAGCGCCGTCAGCGCACTTTCCAGATATAAGGGTGATTCGCTTGCCAAAAGGACCTTGTATTTGGCATGGTTCTTCCGACAAAGGGCATAGCGATTATCCACCGCCAGCGAGTCCTTTGCCTCGATAAATATTTCCGCCGTGTCAAACGGCTTCATCTTGTTTTTGGTAAACACCACTTCAGCGGCGACGTCCTTTTCACAGCTTACGATCCTGGCATCCACCGTTTTGCCGTCGATAGCAAGACCCACCGTAACGTCCGCCTGCTCGTGGTAGCTGATCAGACTGCCCACGAACACGGTTTCATCCCCGTTTTCCCTGACCTCAAGCGAGCCGAGCGAAACGTTCCACTCGTCCTCACTCATATCGATCACGGTGATATTGCCAGCCTTTTCATAGGCACAGTCGGTATAAAACAGAACTTTGGCATTTTCGCTTCGGTTGCAGGCGGTCTGTGCCAGAGCCATCGCCTCTTCGGTGTTACAACCGCCGTTGGTGCAGGCAGCCTTGCCGAGAGCCAGCTTTACCTCTGCCGAGGAATCGCTACCCTCAATGAGAGAAGAAGCGGTGTCTGCCGCCAGAATCACAGTCATGGTGTGTCCGTCCGACAGATCCTGCGCCTTTTTTTCAATGGCGCTGACTGCCTTGTCAAAGCGGCTCTTTCCCTTTTCATCCGCATTTTGCATACTGGCAGAGCCGTCGAGAATGACCACGTAGTCATAGCTTGCGCCCTTCACGATCACAGGCTTTGCTGCCATCAACGCAGCCAGTATGATCATGATCAGCTGCAAAAGAAACAGAAGGATCCGACGCAGCCTTCGCAAAGGAAGTCTCTTTTTGGCAAAACGTTCGCTGAGCTTCCAAATGAACGTACTGGACACAGGGCGCTCCTCGTGCTGCGCTTTGATCAGATATATGATAATGAGAATGGGTATGCCCAATAAGAGCCAAAGGCCCGCGGGATTTAAAAATCTCATTGTACTAGTCCTGCCTCCGTCGCTTTCATAAACAGTATCCGTTCGATGCTGTCATCACTGCACAGCGTTACGAAGCCCACACCGCGCGCTTCGCAAAACTGCTTGATCTCATTTTGATGATACAGAAATGCTTCCTCATACGCTTTTACCGCAGAACGCGTCACGTCATGGCGGTAATTCTTTCCGTCGTCCTCATCGATCGCCTCCGAATCCAGCATAAACACCTTACCGCCAAGCTCGGGCGTGATCTCGTCGCGGGACAATATCTGAATCAGAAACACCTCTCTGTGGTGATACAAAAGACGGTCCACGGCGCTTTTCCAATCGCTTTCGGTGAGGAAATCCGAAATAATGATCGAAAGTCCGTCTCCTTTTCCCGGGTCCTCCTCGGAGATGATCGCAGTACCCAGGTCACTCTCTTCGTAAAATTCCACGCTGTTAAGCAGATCCGCCGCATGATAAAAGGCTTCCCTGCCCACCACCGTACGGCAAAGTCCCTTGCATACGTCCCCGTGGATCGTATAGTAGGACACGCGATCCATTGCCTGCACCGCCAAAAAGCCGAGGGCTGCCGCCAGCTGCAGAGCCACGTGAGATTTTTCCGGATTGCCCCAGTCCATAGAAGCAGAGGCATCCAGATAAATGCGATGGTGCAGCTGCCGTTCATCCACAAACAGTCGCAGATACAGCTTTTCAAAGCGCGCATATAAATTCCAGTCGATGCGCCGCAGGTCATCCCCCGGCACGTACTCACGGTAATCGGCAAACTCTACCGAGCTTCCGTAATTGCGCGAGCGGCGGTTACCGCCCAAAAGCCCGTCCATGGGGCGATGGATATACAGATCACGCGACTCAAGCATGGCAATAAAATTGCCGTCAATGATCTTTTTCATAGGATTTAAGACTTACGAAAGCCAAGCACGCCTTTTTTGCGGGGCTGCTCGGTCACAGGCTCGGGATCGCTCTGCTTTTTACCGCTCACCTCGGTCAAAAGACGACGGATGAGCATATCGGTGGTAATCTTCTCGGTCACCGCTCGGAAGCTGGGCTTGATACGGTGACGCAGTACCGGATATGCCAAAGCATTGATATCCTCATAGGATACGTTATAGCGTCCCGCCATCAGAGCGCGCACCTTGCCTGCGGTGATAAGCGCCTGACCCGCACGGGGGCTGGCGCCGAATCGAATGTAATTCTTGGTAAGCTCAGGGCTATCCTCCAGTTCGGGATGGGTATAGGTCACCAGCTTCATGGCGTACTGCATTACGTCATCCATGACCAGAATTTCCTTTGCCGCTGCTCTCATGGCGAGCAGATCCTCACCGGTAAGCACTGCGTTTGCCTTTTCTTCCATGGTCTCCTGGGTCATGCTGACGATCTCGGTCAGCTCTGCCATATCGGGAAATCCCACCACAAGCTTGAACATGAATCGGTCCATCTGTGCCTCGGGCAGAGGGTATGTACCGTCCTGCTCAATGGGGTTCTGGGTTGCAAGAACGAAAAAGGGCTCTTCCAACGTAAAGGTATGTCCGCCTGCGGTCACTCTGTGCTCCTGCATGGCCTCCAGCAGCGCCGACTGCGTCTTGGGTGTGGCACGGTTTATTTCGTCCGCCAGCACAATATTGCTGAAAATGGGACCCTGCTGGAACTTCAGCACGTTTTGTCCCTTGTCATCCTTCTCGATGACGTTGGTACCCGTCACATCGGCGGGCATCAGGTCGGGGGTAAACTGAATACGGGAAAAAGGCAGCGAAAACGCCTTGCCAATGGAACGCACAAGACGGGTCTTACCAACGCCGGGCACGCCCTCCAGCAGCACGTTGCCGCCGGCGATCATGGCGATCACCGTTTCTTCCACAACTTCCTTCTGACCCACCATATCCTTGGCGATCTCGGTCAAAAGCTCCTCGCTCTTACGGGCAAAAAACGCAATATCCTTTTCATCAATCATTTTTTAATCCTCCGTATTCGTCAGTGACGAGAAATATGCATCCAGTATTGCTTGTAATGCTTCCGGTATCTTTCCTTCCTTGCATGCGGCGAGATAATCGGCATAGTAGGTGGCAAAGACCTTACCGTAGGAAACGCTGCCCGAGAAGGGATCGTAGATGCCCTCGGTCATGCCGGGTACGCTTTCGCCGTCACCGCCGTCGCCGCTACCGCCCTTATCGTCCTCTCCGGTTCCTTCACCTTCGCCTTTTCCATCTTCTCCCTCTCCGGGAACCTTTCCGGGCTTATCGCCGCCGGGCTGCTCGCCCTCGCCTTCACCGGGCTGCTCGCCCTCACCCTCACCGGGTTGTTCGCCCTCTTGACCCTCTTGACCTTCTCCTTCTTCGCCTTCGCCCTCTTGCTTTTCGCCATCCTTGTTACCAAGGATCTCTTCCTTGGCGTTGTCCATGATCTCTTCCATTTTGTCTTTTTCTTCTTCGATCTTCGCCTGCTTTTCCAGTGCTTTGTTGATCGCCTCTTCGGCTGCATCAAACACCGCACGCAGCTCATCGGCATAGGACGCGCTCTTGGAGTCAAGTCCCTTCAAGCCCTCGGAGAAATCGGCAAACGCTCGGTACAGCTCATCGGTTTCGGCAACTCCGCAATCCCGCAGCACTCTGTCTATGACCCTTGACAGATCCTCCACGTGATAGGGATCTATCAGCGCTTTTTTCTCCAGAACGTCCAGCGCGGCGGTCACTCCCTTGGGATTTCCTTTGCAGACTGCCACACCAAGGGGCTTGGTCAGCGTATATTTCTTCAGTTCTTCACCGATGGCATTGCGAGTCAGCTCCTGTTCAAGCCGCTCCTTAATCTCTTCCTTGGCATCCTCGATCTTACCCGCCTGCTCCAGCTCGCTGTCGGTCTTGTTCAGATCCTCCTCCAGCTTGTCTATGATCTCGTCGATTTCTTCCTTGAGATCATCCTCCAGCAACGAATTCTTGATCTCCTCGCGCATATTCTCGATCAGATCCTTGATGATCTCGGACTGCTCCTTGTCCATCACGATCTCCTTTTCGGCAGAGATCTCAAACAGATCGTGGGGCAAAAACAGCATGGTCAGTGCAAGACAAACAGTGACCGTACTGAGAATGCTCTCGCGTCGGAACGAACGCAGCTTCATCTGCTTGGGACTGCTTCTTTCAATATGCAAAACCGCATCCTCTCTTTGCAGCTGCACCATGAATCCCGTTTGATTTTGGTATTCCAGCATGGTACCGACTCGCTCCTGCAGCCCCATTTCATCCATACGGGACGCCACGCGTCTCTTGGTCGGATAATAGAACACACCGAATACAAGTGCAAACACCGCAGCAAATGTGCAGATCCCGATCAAAACGGTCAGTAAAACAGGTGTTTTTTTAACCAGAATATGATGCACAAGGGATGTAACAAATACCGCGGCTCCGCTTGCCATCAAGGCAAACAGAAACGACTTCAGGATTCCTTCCCACAGTAGTTTTATCTTATACGTACGAAACAGTTTATCAATATTCATAGCCCGCTCCTTTACATTATATCGATCTTACACGAGTCCAAGCTAATTTTAGCACAAAACAGGTGTTTTGTCTATAACAAAACACCTGTTTTTCAAAAATATATCTACTACTTACGATACCTTTTCTATATAGCTATGCAGTACATACCCTCGTTTCCCACCATAGTCAGCGTATACAAAATCTCCGCAGATGGCCATTGCCCACAAATGTGCCCCCTTCGGTATTCTTTGTATCACCTCGGATGCCGTGCTGGTCTCTTTTCGCAAGCTGATATATTCGTTGCAATCGGCATAGTACCACTCTTCTTTGATGGGTGTGAACGTATGCTCCACCGCATACGACGTGGTATCGGTAAAATGCCACCATTCCCCGCTATACGGCCGAAAACCGTATTTTTTCATGATCTCTTCCAGCATGACCGCATTTTGCGCAGCCTCGGCACTGCAATCGCTGTAATCTCTGTCTGCCAGCTTTGAAAAATCATCAAAATCAGTGGGCATTGTCACTTCGTTGCCCAAAGCATCCACCAACGTAATATCTACCGTATTGCCGCGGCTGTGAGAGCTGAAGCCCTTGTTCGGATCGGAAACATAGGTTGGGTCGGGACAGATATCCCATAACTTCCACTGCGCCGAGGGTGGACGAAAGCCGTCCCACACCTTAAGATACAGTTCCTGTTCGGCAAGCTCTGCTTGCACCTGTATCAGTTTTTTAACCGTTCCGTACCGAAGCCACAACGTGTCGGAGACGTAGATCACCTTGCCGGTAAAATTATTTTCGGTGCCATATCGCAAATCCACCACCAGATCCGGAATATAATCTGACACCTTTACAAATGAATCCTCTGTGGGCTCCGGTTCGGGTTCCGGTTCCGGTTCGGGCTCAGGCTCGGGCTCAGGCTCAGGTTCGGGTTCCGGCTCAGGCTCGGGCTTCGGTTCGGGTTCAGGCTCGGGCTCAGGCTTAGGCACGGGGGTGGGTTTCGATTCCGGCTTGGTTACAGAAGCTTCATCCTTGTCCGTGCCACCGGGTTCGGAATGCTCTTCCGATGCAGCGCTGCACGAAAACAGCACACAAACAATCATCAAAAGACAAATATAGCCGAGTATTCTTTTCATCATAGCCTTCTTTTCGGTCAAAAAACGACCCTAAGGTCGTTTTTTGTTTGCGGATCACGGACGCAGACCCATGCCGCCTTCCAGCGTCAAGGTCTCGCCGTTCATATACTTGAAGTCGGGGGATGCCAGCTGCACACAAACCCTTCCGATCTCGGTCTCGGCATCGCCGTAATGCCCTGCGGGAGGCATTTTTACGTTGGCGGCAAAGGCCTCGGGGAAGGCTTCCTTGAATCTCTCCAGTTGGGCAGTCCAAGCAAGGGGACAAATGACGTTTGTATTGATGCCGTCCTTTGCCCACTCGGTGGCAGCCACGCGGGAAAGGCCGCGAATGCCCTCCTTGGCAGCCGCATAGGCGCACTGACCGTAATTGCCGAAAAGTCCTGCGCCCGAGGCAAAGTTGATGACGCTGCCCTTACTTTCCTTCAGATAGGGATAGCACGCCTTCATATAGTAGAATGCAGCGTACACGCCCGAATACATCGCCAGATTGAACTGATCGGTGGTGTGGTCCTGAATGGTAACCCCGGAGGCGGATGCCTGCGCGTTGTTGATCAGCACGTCGATCCTGCCGAACGTTTCAATTGTTTTCGCCACTACCGCCTTGGCTGTGGCTTCGTTGTCCTTGCCTGCGGCAATATCCGCCGCCATAATGAGCACCGTAATGCCGTACTGCTTTTCCAGCGCTTCCTTTGCCTTTTCCAGCTTTTCCATATTGCGTCCGGTGATCACCAGATTCGCACCCTCCTTGGCATATGCCGTAGCAATGCCGTAGCCGATGGAGCCGCATCTGCCGTCCGACAAAACGGAGTATCCCGCTCCCGTAATGATTGCTGTCTTACCTTTCAAAAAACTCACAAAGCCACCTTCTTTCGTTATTTATAGACCCATTGTAACAAATTTTACCCGTTTTGTCAATCGGGTATACACCGCAGAACAGAAAAAAAGCACTTACAAAAGTGCTTTTTTCTGCCTTAAACGTGATAAAAGGTGTCTGAATAGAGGTAAAAACGAACAAAAGGTGTCCGCACTTAATCGTATTTCTCGATAGTCCCTCCGTAATACGTTTCAAACAGTTTGACTACTTTCTTGTTTTTTGGAATACACGCTTTTTCCCATAAAGGAAATCTTGTTTTGAAATAAGCAATTTGGTACTCTCTCCACCAAGGTAGCACTCCGCTTTTTGAGTGATGATCTTCTACATACTTTAGTTTGCTCCAAGCGACTCTTTTTCTTATAAAACCAAATAGATAATATACAGTAACTCCTTGCGTATTTATTACACAGCAAATAGGAAAAGCGATCGCGTACCCAAGAAACAAGAAGCAGCCAAGAACGATTATAGGGATGGAAACTACTTCATCTATAGTCCATACTCCCAAAGCGATTAATATAGAAAAAATGAGAAGAAAAAAGATACATCGATTGTTAATGACAAAATTTCTCATTATATCACCGCCTTTCTACTGTTATTATATCATAATTTAGATAGCTTTTCAAGTGAAATATTCGGCTTACGCCGAATGTGAAATAATTCACTTCGTAAATTGTGAAATATTGCTCCTTTGTCGCAATGTGAAATGAAATTTGCTCACATTCGCGAAGCGAATATTTCACAGCGAAGCGATTTCACTTGCCTGCAAGTGCTTTTTTCTGCCTTAAACGGGCAAAAAGGTCAAAAATCGAGGTAAAAGCGAAGAAAAGGTCAACTTTTTTCTGTGCAATATTGTTTTGCAAACTCTTTCACAACAGATTTTATTGAAAAATCAATTCTACTATCACAAAAACGTTTGATATGCTCAGGAATCTCTTTGTAATAAGCTTCTGCAATACCGCCGGCTATGCACGCTTGTGTATCTGCATCACCGCCAAGAGAGATTGCATTTCTGATTGCGCTTTCATAATCTGTCGATTCTAAAAATGCAATAATAGCAGGTGGAACGCTATACGATGTACGGCTGTCAAAGACGTGCGTTTCTTTTATGGAGGAAAGTGGCGTTGAGAGCTTGTATTTGAACGTTTTTTCCAAATACGCTTTAATTTGCTCTTTATCCGCGCCGCTTCGTGCCAAAAAGATTGATGCAGCAACCGCTCTCGCTCCGACGATTGCCTCGCGGTGATTGTGGGTAGAAAGACAGCTTGCTTTCGCTTGCAAGAGAGTTTGTTCTAACGAATCATACGCATATCCGATTGGGATAACGCGCATAGAGGCACCGTTTGCATAACTGTGTTTGTTTCTTGCATACGGATCTTTCGCCCAAGCAACAAACATATTACCAAACCCTGCATATGGGTGATACGAATAATATTGACGGTATTGTGAGGCGTATTCTTTTGCGCGAGCGCGAAGAGCCCATTTGGAGATTTCGGTTGGATTATTGAGAATTGCCTTGCAGACTGCCGCGATCAATACGCTATCATCTGTAAAAAAGCTGTCTTTGTTAAATTCAAAATTGTAATCCTTTGTACAATGAACCTCATAATACGAACCGATTATATCTCCGTATATTGCCCCAAACATTGCCTCACCGCCTTTCTGTGTTTATTATACCACACTTTTGTAAACAAATCAAGGCGCAAGCCTTGTATATCATCCGCAACTTGTTGCGGTGAGTTTTTTAGTGAAATATTCGGCTTACGCCGAATATGAAATAATTTCCTTGCGGAAATTGTGAAATATCTCCCTTTGGTCGATGTGAAATGAAATTTGCCCACATTCGCGTCAGCGAATATTTCACGTTTGCGGAGCAAATATTTCACAGCGAAGCTATTTCACTTGCCCGTAAGGGCAAATTTCGTTGAAAAAAGCACTTGCTTTGGCAAGTGCTTTTTTCTGGTGGGGGATGGTGGATTCGGACCACCGAAGTCAGTGACAACAGATTTACAGTCTGCCCCCTTTGGCCGCTCGGGAAATCCCCCATTATGGAGCTGGTGATCGGAGTCGAACCAACAACCTGCTGATTACAAATCAGCTGCTCTGCCATTGAGCCACACCAGCGTCTTTTTGTGTTTCGACATCGCTTCTCAGCGACGAGAGTTATTATAGCACGGCGCTCTGCGTTTGTCAATACTTTTTTGAAAGTTTTTCAAAAAGTTTTTTACTCTCTTCCCTTTTTCGCAGAGGTGTTTTTTGTCGCAAAAGCAAGATCGTAACCATCTAAAAAAATACGCAAAAATTTGTTAATAATATTGCAAATAGAACGCAATGGGTGTATAATAACAGTATAAATCAAACAATTGAACGGGGAGGGCACTATGGCATACAAAATTCTGAAGATCGACCCCATGCTGCAGGCATACGAAAAAGACATCGATCTGCGCATGACAAGCTACCTCAAAAAGCGAAAAGAGCTTTTGGGGGACGGCACTTCCCTTGTGGACTTCGCCAATGCCCACGAGTATTTCGGCTTCCACCGCACGAAGGACGGCTGGGTCTACCGCGAATGGGCGCCCAATGCCACCTCCATGTTCTTGACCGGTGATTTCAACGGCTGGAACCTCACGGGCAAGCCCATGAAAAAGCTGGATAACGGCGTTTTTGAGATCCACTTGAAGGGTCACGACGCGCTGCAACCCGGACAAAAGGTGCAGGCGATCGTTTGCGCGGGCGGCGAGCTGCTGCGGCGTATTCCCCTGTACGCCACCCGCGTGGTGCAGGATCCCGTGACCTACCTTTGGTGTGCCGAGATCGAGGACACCTTCGCTCCCTATCCTTGGACAGACGCGGGTTTCAAGATCCCCCGCACTCCCTTCATCTACGAATGCCACATCGGCATGGCGCAGGATAAGTACGGCGTCGGCACTTACGACGAATTCCGCCTGAACATCCTGCCCCGCATCAAAAAGCTGGGCTATAACACCATACAGATCATGGCCATTATGGAGCATCCCTACTACGGCTCCTTTGGCTATCAGGTCTCCAATTTCTTTGCCGCCTCCTCCCGTTACGGCACCTCCGAGCAGTTGAAAAAGCTCATCGACACCGCCCACGGCATGGGCATTGCGGTGCTGCTGGACGTGGTACACTCCCACGCGGTCAAAAATACCGCCGAGGGGCCCAACGAGTTTGACGGCACGGTCTATCAGTTCTTCCACGAGGGTCCCAAGGGTGATCACAGCGCCTGGGGAACCAAGCTCTTCAACTACGGCAAGGGTCAGGTCATCCATTTCCTGCTTTCCAATTTGAAATACTGGATGGACGTCTTCCATTTCGACGGCTTCCGTTTCGACGGTGTGACCTCCATGCTCTACCTTGACCACGGGCTTGGCTCCGCCTTCACCGATTACAGTATGTATTTCTCCATGAACACCGACGTGGAGGCCATCACTTACCTGCAGCTGGCAAACGAGCTGATCCACACCATCAATCCCAAGGCCATCACGGTGGCAGAGGATATGTCAGGTATGCCGGGTATGTGCCTGCCCATCGCCGACGGCGGCATCGGCTTTGATTTCCGTCTCTCCATGGGCATGCCCGATCTCTGGATCAAGACCCTCAAGGAGGTGCCGGACGAGAACTGGGATATGTTCAAATTCTGGTACGAGCTGAACGGACGCCGCCCCAAGGAAAAGAACATAGGCTATGCCGAAAGCCACGACCAGGCGCTGGTGGGCGATAAGACCATCATGTTCCGTCTGTGCGATGCCGAAATGTACACCGGCATGAGCAAGCTGCAGCAAAGCGCCGTCATCGACCGCGGGATCGCCCTTCACAAAATGATCCGCCTTGTGACCGCCTCCCTTGCGGGCGAGGGCTACTTAAACTTCATGGGCAACGAGTTCGGTCATCCCGAATGGATCGATTTCCCAAGAGAGGGCAACGGCTGGAGTTACCACTATTGCCGCCGCCAATGGAATCTGGTGGACGATCCGCTTCTTCGCTACGGCGATCTGAACGCCTTTGACGCAGCCATGATCCATCTGCTGCGCAAGGAACGCTTACTTACCAAAAAGACCGAGAGCCGCTGGATCGGACAGAACGAAAAGACCCTTGTATACTCCAAGGGCGATTATCTCTTCGCCTTCAATTTCGATCCCTCCGCCTCCTACGAGGGTTACTTCCTTCCCTGCTCCGAGGGACGCTACGTGGCAGTGCTTTCCACCGACGAGGAGCGCTTTGGGGGCGTCGGCAGAGTGGACAAGACCTACATCTACAAAACCGAAGCCAGCGCCGACAAGGGCGTGGGCTTCCCCTGCTATCTGCCCGCCCGTACAGCCATTGTATTTAAAAAACTGTGATACGCAAAAAACAGGTGCAAAACGGCACCTGTTTTTTGCTTTTTATTTTCTTACTTTTTCTTCTTGCCTATCACAAGCACGGTTGCACCGACCGCAAGGATCATTGCCGCAACCACGATCGCGATCACAACGCCAACAGAAAGTCCGGAAGCGTCCTCTTCCTTGCCGCCCTCGTTTTCGGTGTTACCTTCATTTTCGGTGTTACCTTCATTTCCGGTGTTACCTTCCTCTCCGGTATTGCCTTCATCTCCGCCCGCAAGAGTGCCTGTTAGTTTGGAAACGGTCACAGAATCAAGGGTAAAGTCGCCTTCGTCAAGAAGAAGGATCTTCATGCCTTCGGCAACCGTAACGCTGTCTTCCAAAGCATTGCCTTCTTTGTCGACCACAACAAAGGTAGTGGTACCGTTACCGTCTGCCTTCACAGCTTTTTTCAGCTGCGCCACAGTAGTGCCGCCGGAAACACCGTCAAGTTTACCGTCTGCCACGGTATACCCTTTTCCGTTTGCCGCAATGGTGGCGTAGGTAGGAGTGGAATCCATCAACAGGCTCTTGACGATCTCGGTGCAAAGTGCTACAAATTCGGGACTATCGCTATTCAGCGCTTCGGTAGGAAGACCCTCGCCGCGGGATACGATCAATTCCCAAGCGGTGTAAAAATAATCCTCAGGCTTGGTCTCGCCCGACTTCCAAACGCCTCTCTTCACGTTCTTTGTAGTTTCGGTCAGATAAGCTTCCCAGTTCTTATAGTGATATTCGGAGATCAGACCGGAATATGCACGGTTGGCATAACCGATGAGCTGAGTGCCCGAACTCCAGGTGGTGATCAAGATCAAGGCATTGTGCTTCATGTTGTCGATGTCGTAATCGCTGTAATCACCGGTGCGTTCGTCATTGACCCAATTTTCAATGCGCTTGCCCGCCCAGTTGCCGACCATCATGTCCTGAATATACATATTGATCTCATCGGCGAACTGCATGCAACGAAGGAACTTTCTCTTGTATCCGTCAAACTCTTCGTAATTCTTGTTGTTGACCGCATTTGCCATCTTTTCAAGATATACGCCCGAGCTGTTGCAGACCATCTGCAGCATGATGTCGCAAATATCATAGATATAAGTTTTCTCACCCTTGAGGGTGTTAAATTCTTTCATGAGAAGCAAGAACGCTCTTTCCAGATCTCGACCTTCATACATGGGGTTATAATAACCACCCATGTAAGCGGCTTCACCGCCATTGACGGAGTTGGCAAACAGTCTGGGATTGCTTGTCATGATGGTATTGTAGGAGGTACCGTCGTAGGTCTTATAACCGTATACGCTGGTGGAAAGCAGTTTCCAAGCGTTGATGATATTGTTGCTGTCGCTGCCGTAACGGCGCTTGGCATAGTTTTCTACCCAAGTTTCCACATAGGAGCTGATGTAGGCTGCGTTGGTCTGATTTTCGGGAATATCATCGGGAGTGATCCAAACCAGATCCCAATAGAAATCGTAACTTACGGGGTTTTCTTCGGTGGCTTCGGGAGTAATACCGATGCCCTTGAAGTAATTTGCATTTTGATAAGCATCCATCAGACCCGACATAACGCTCTTGAAGGCGCCGTGCATACCGGTTCTGCCGCCAAAGTTATCCAGCATACAGAATGCCCAGCCGCTTCCGCCGAATTCCTTACCGCCAAAGTTTGCGGTGTTTTTCCAACGGGGATCGTTGACTGCCGCCAAGTCCAGCACCAGAATATGATCCACACGGTCTTCCCCAAAGCCCGCAACCACATCCGGCAAGGGGTTTTCCCACCAAGACTGAATGATCCAGCAGGCTTCTTCATTTTCTTCAATCATCAGATCCAGAACCACACGGGACATATCCGCCTTGTCATAGGAAGAATCCATCTGGAAGCCGCCCATGAGTTCATGTAAGAAGTCGCCTGCATAATAATCGGTATTCTGACCGTAGAGTGCATTTTGTGTTTCGTAGAAGGCGTCTGCCATCGAGGCAAAGCCGGGATAGGTAGTATTGAGTGCGAAGGGACGCACGAAGTCTGTCCAAGAGCCGGTGCTTCCCAGATACCCTCTGATATCGGGATATCCCATACCCATCAGAGTGCCGTTTGCTTTGTCGGAAAAGTTGGTGGGAAGAGTACCCACAAACGCCTGCAGGCAAGGTTCTGCGCCCATGACGGTCATGTATCTCTGGTTCACTCTTGCCATTTCCAGCGTATCATACAGCCACTGATCGGCAACGCTGCCACCGTAGTTTTCCAGGTTGCCCATCAGCCACCATGCTTTATACGCATAGCCGCAGACGAAGTTGATGGCTTCCTGCGCAGAATAGCCGTACTGCTGCAGATATGCCACCCACAGTGCTTCTGTGGCGGTGGTATCGAGAATGACGTTGACGCCGCAGAGCATCAAATAGTCCAGCTCTCTCTGCCAAGTGTCAAAGCCGTAAAAGGGCATGGTGTAGGACAGAGTACAGTAGTTATAGGCATAGCGCACCTCGCAAAGGGTATCCTTGCGAATGGTGTTCTTCACAGCCACGACCGCAGAAGGCATATTGACCTGCTTGGTCTGCTGAGAAACGTTTACATTGCAGTAATACTTCAGGTAGTGATTCAGACCCGACGCAATGGCAACACCGTTATTACCCTTGATCTTGATCTTGCCCGAAGAATTCGAGATCTCAAAATAATCGTACTTGCTGTTTTGGTTGGCAACCACCTCAAAGATGAACCAACTGTTGTACTGCTCGCCGAGGATTCTGGATACCAAGCCCTGAAGCGCTTCTACGGTGTCGGCTGCGGTATAGGTATCTTCGATATCGTAATTTCCCTTGAAATCCTTTAATTTGGAGATATCCACGCCGTGGTTTTCAAAAAGCCACTGATCATAGGTAGTAAAATTGATCTCTTCACGGGTGGGGATGATCTTGCTGTCGTTTTTGGTACCATGTACCTTAATCTCGCAAACCGAAGCGGCACTTCCCACGTTGGCGGAGGTGACGTTGACGCGGATCACCCGGTAATTGACGGGAGTTTCAAAGCTGAAAACCTCTCCGTCCTTACTGCCCGCCTTCTTTACGTTGCTGTCTGCCAAACGGTCAAAATTCACACCGTCAAGGCTTCCGTAAACGGTATAGGTGAATCTTTCCTTGGTGGGCATAAACACGATGATCTCGGAGATATCGTAGTTGGCAAGCAGATCCACGTCCACGTACTGAGGATACATGTTACCGTTCCAAGAATTGTCAAGAATACCGTCAGTCACACGCTTGGAAAGCAGATTGTTATAATTAGCGCGGGCGGGCTTACCGATGGCAACGTTATTGGGATCGCTTGGGTCCTCGGTAATAGTGGGTTCCACGTAATCGGGATCCATATAACCCATGACGATCAGCTCGCAAATGTGGTATTCGGGGTTTGCGGAGTTTTTCTTCATGGTAACCTTGACATAGCGCACTCTATCCTGGACAACAGCATAGGTAGTTCCCTTTTCGGTGGCAATGCTATTGTCGGTCTTGGAACCAATGCAGGTGTATTCCTTGCCGTCAAGGCTGACTTCCACATCAAAATGATAGTAACGGCTGCTATCGTAATAGGTAATGACCGTAACGTCCTCTACCTCAAAGGCAAAGCCAAGGTCAAGGGTAACGGTACAGGCGCCGGGTGCCCTGCCACTTTCGGTACTGTCCCAATAGGAAGCCAGATTGCCGTCTGCCACGGCATCTGCCTGGGTACCGCTGGAGGCGCGTACCGTCTTGCCGAGTGCCAGATTTTCAAGGGTTCTGACAACATTTTCTTTGCCTTCCTCTGCCGATACTCCGATCATTGCCAAAGGCAAAATCATGCAAAGACAAAGAACCACCGATAAAATGCGAGTAATTTTGTTCATGATAAATCCTTTCTATACAGAATGCCGACATCGTATGACGCCGGCATTCCTTTACAAACACTATTCGGTTAAAGTATCAAATGTGTTTACGATTCATTTCAGACAAATGCCTTATTTCGCAACGGTAATCACACCGCCCGAAACGGTGACCGTCAAGGTGGCAGTTCCCTTTGCCGTGCTTCCGTTCAGCTTGGCGCTTGTGGTAACTGTCATGGTATACGTTCCATCCTGCAGAGAATCGATGACTGTACCGAAGAGATATCCGCAGTCCAAGCTGACAAGCGCGTTCGCGTCCTTGTCGGTGGAGACCGCAGCGACCTTCTTACCATCCACAGTGCCGTACATGGTCGTATGCACCTTGGAAACGGTGTTCTTCACCGTCTTGTCACCGGCGCCCTTCAGAGTCACGGTCATTTCCAGATCCTCGCAGTCAAGCGAGTTCACGTAGCCGACAAGGCGAAGGCTCTTGCCGTCGTTACCCAGCTGATAACCCGCCAGACCGACGTCTGCCTTGGTGACACCCGATTTGGCTTCCTTGCCCCCGATGAACTCAATCTCAGCAAGCTCGGTGCCGCCGTACAGAGTCACGCGGTAATATTTGTACTCGCCACGCACGTCCTCGGGCACACTGAAGGACTGAACATAATTGTCGAATTTCCATTCAACGTTCATTCTTTCGTCTGCCTTGGTCCATTTCGTTCCGTCGTTGGAGACCTCCAGCATGAACGCCTTGGGTGCGGATGCCGCCTTGCCGGAAGCAAGCGTAACCATCGTTACAACTGTGGCTTCGTTGCTCTTGAGGGTGATGGTATCACCGCGGGTGATCTTGGAAACGGTCAGACTGTTGTTGTCAAACAGATTGGTGCTGTTTTCGATGTCGGTCTGCACCGTGACACCCGAGGTCTTGATAATATCCGACAGAGCGGTGGGCTTTTCTCCCTTTGCAGTCAGAGAGGTGGGTGCAGAATCGGCAGCACTACCCCAAGCGGAGGGCTTGTTACCCATTTCAAATACGATCTCGCAACCGCTTGTCAGCTGCTCGTGGGTTAAGAACATCTTGTTGTAATCCTTACCGTTGAGCTTGGCAGACTGAATATATACGTTTTCATCCGAATTATTGTTGGCAGTGATCACGATATCCTTGCCGTTTTCCAGGTGAATCGTCACCTTGTCAAACAGAGGAGAACCGATTACGTACTCGTTGGAGCCCATGGCGTAAGGGTAGAAGCCAAGAGCGTTAAAGATGTACCAGCCGGACATTTCACCGTTATCCTCATCACCGGGATAACCCTGACCGAGCTGAGAGCCCACGTATACGTGGCGCAGAACCTCTCTTGTGTACTGCTGTACTCTGTAAGGCTCGCTTGAGAATGCGTAGGTATAGATCACGTGGTGAGAGGGCTGGTTACTGTGCATATACTGGCCCATCTTCACTTCCTTGAACTCTGCGATCTCGTGGTGGACCGAACCGATCTCAACCACGTTCTTCATGGCTTCATAGCTGTCGTCAAAGAGTGCGTTCAGCTTTTCTGCCAGCTTTGCCGCACCGCCGTGCAGCGTTGCCAAGCCCTGACCATCGAACACTGCAGGGAACGCGTACATCCAACCAACAGACTCGGTGAAGTCGTACATCGGTCCGTTCCACTGTGCGGGATCGAAGGCATTCTGTCCGCAGGACCAAACACCGGACAGCGACTTACCCATAAAGAAGCCGGCTGCTGCGTTGTAGAGCTTCACGTACTGCATACATCTGTTGTAGTAATACTCAGCCTCATCGGACTTACCCATTGCCTCTGCCATACGGTACAGACCGTAATCGTTGATATAGCCCTCAATAGAGCTGGAATATGCCTCGCCCACGAATTCGCTTGCGGTGCCGACCAGCTTGTTATTGGCAATATAGCCGTTGAAGGGTGCAGTGTTGTTTTCTTTTCTGCCGCCCGCGGTCATATTGCCGGAATATGCCGATGCGCTCTTGAGAATCGCATCAAACGCTTCCTCGTAATTGAACTTGATGCCCTTTAAATAGGCGTCTGCAAAAATGACGTCGCTGGAGGTACCGACCATGCAGTTTACAGGTCCGGGC